>CAZKIR010000152.1:0-8772 GCA_964552835.1 uncultured Bacteroidales bacterium | reverse complement strand
CCACTCGTTTTCGCGGGTGATGGGCTGAAAATTATTTTGCACGCGGCTTATTTTTTTGCTTGAAAAATGGTATTGGCTTTGTAAGGTGGCCGCGGGGATATTTAAGCCAAGGTTGGGCAAGTCCAGGTTTCCTATGGAATAATGGTTCATGCCATAACCTAACGAGACATTCCAACGTTCGGTAATGATAGCCCTTGCCTCTAAGCCGAGGTTCAGGTACACGTTAAAATGAGAACCAATGGCCACGTTTTCCGGGATTTTTTCCTTGGTTTTGGAAATATAGCAGGGACTTAGCCCGGCTTTATAGAAGAAAGAAAAACGCCTGGCCCTGATAAAGGGTACCCTGATGTACCCGTTTAGGGCAAGAGCATATCCTAGTTCAGCGGGGTTACCAAAATCGTTCAAGTGGATTCCCGTGCCAAATTCAGGGTAACGGTATAATTCGGTCCACCTGGCACGACCATTGGTGGGGATTATCAGGTTAAGCTCCAGGCAACGGGCATTGTCCTTTATCAAGTGCTCTATTTTTGGGGTATGCTCCAGGATAAACCCTTGTTGTACCAGCACTTCTGCCCTCCAGTAGCGGTTATCCCGGGCTATATTATTTTCCGGCATGATACAGAGGGCCAGGAGCAATATTTGTTGTTGCCAAAAGGTTAATTTATTATGGGTTTGAGCCATGAAAATGCTATTTGTTAGATATTTTTAACCTAATTTTAAATAATTGGGCTAAAAGCCCATTTGTAGAGGTTGCCATGAGACCGTTGGCTAAACCAACGGCAATGAGTTAATGGCTAACCATCTGTAATATACTGCCATATATACTGATCCCGATGCATGGCACCTGCACTAAACTTGCCGCGTGAAAAATTCTGGTTAAAAATAATAAAATTCGCCTGCTTGTTTTTCGTTCTAGCTATAAATATAATTTATCTTCGCGTGCAAATGATAATTAGAGTTCATCTATAATGTTCAATTTATTCATTTGACAAACACTAGTTAATCCAAAATATGTTTGCCTTATTACGAAAAGAAATAAGTGTTTTTTTTACTTCCATCACCGGGTATATAGTGATCGCGGTATTCTTGATCGTGAATAGCTTGTTTTTATGGGTATTTCCGGGCGAGATGAACATCTTTGACCTGGGCCATGCCACCCTGGGGCCCTTGTTCACCCTTTCGACCTGGGTATTCTTGTTCCTGGTACCAGCTATCACCATGCGCCTGTTTGCTGATGAAAAACGGACCGGGACCATGGAACTCTTGCTCACCCGTCCTTTATCTGAAATGCAGATCATTTTGTCCAAGTACCTGGCCAGCGTGTTGCTTATCCTTTTTTCCCTTTTGCCTACCCTCGTGTATTATTTTTCCGTGCACAGCTTAGGCCGGCCACCTGGCAATCTTGACGTGGGCGCCACCTTGGGCTCATACCTTGGCTTGTTTTTTCTCGGTTCCGTCTATGCTTCGGTAGGCTTGTTTGCTTCAGCCCTAACCGATAACCAGATTATTGCCTTTATCCTTGCCGCCGTGCTAAGTTTTCTTCTTTTCAAGGGTTTTGACAGCCTGGCCAGTATCGAAGGATTGCAAAATTCTGCTCATTTCATCGTTAAACTAGGTATAAACGAACATTACAAGTCCATTAGCCGGGGGGTGCTCGACAGCAGGGACCTCCTCTATTATCTTGGTGTGATTGTTTTGTTTTTATTCATTGCCCGGACGGTTTTATTAAGCCGAAAATGGTAAAAAGTTAAGAATTTATGTCTAAACGAGTACAACATTTATTACAACTATTGCTTGTTTTCATGACTATCTTGCTGATACAGGTTCTTGGTAGTTTGAAATATTTCCGGGTTGACTTAACGGCCGAGAAAAGGTATACTTTGTCGGGTGGCACGCGCGAAGTGCTAGAGGCCCTGGAAACACCGGTTTTTGTAAAGGTATACTTGTCGGGCGGTTTGCCGATTGGCTTTTCCCGTCTTGAAAAAACAAGCCGTGAGATATTAGACGAGTTTAAAGTAATAGCGGGGGACAATCTCCAGTATAAATTCGTGAACCCCTTTGAAGAAAAAAATGCAGCGGCACGTCAAAATATTTTTCAGGATTTGCATGACAAAGGCTTGGAGCCGACCAATATCAAAAGCCATGACGAGGAAGGGGGGGCTTCCAGTAAAATTATTTTTCCCGGCGCACTGGTAAGTTTCGCGGATCGGGAACTGGCCGTGAACTTGTTAAAAAACAATCCCGGGCTTCCCTCGGAAGTGAACCTGAATAATAGCATTGAGGGCCTGGAATATCAATTCATAAGGGCAATACAGCAAGTATCGGCAAGAGAGAAGCCCAAGATCGCTTTTATCGAGGGGCACCAGGAATTAAGCGAGTACCAGGTAGCGGATATCACCCGCCACCTTTCTACCTATTACCAGATCGACCGTGTCGCTATCCATGGGCATGAAGGCATCCTGGATACATACTCACTTGTTATTATCGCGGGGCCACGTGAAAAATATAGCGAAGCCGATAAATTCGTGCTGGACCAGTATATCATGAACGGCGGGGCTTGCCTATGGGCATTAGAAAGCGTGCACGTGCCCACGGATAGTTTGTCAACCCTCGGCCACACGATGGCTTTCCCGTTTACCACCAACCTCGAGGACCAGTTATTTAAATATGGTGTACGGGTCAACCCGGTGTTGATAAAAGATATGCAGTGTGCCCTTATTCCCGTGAACACTGCTCCCCGGGGCGCCACGCCGGATTTTGCCCCGGTGCCCTGGTTATATCACCCGCTTTTCATGCCAAACCAGCATCACCCTATCAGCAAGAATTTAAATTTGGTAAAAGGCCAATATTGTAACACCATTGATACCTTGAAAATACCTGGTATTTCTAACACGGTGTTATTAAGAAGTTCTGAATATACACGTACCCTGGCCGCCCCCATCGAGATAAACATGAATGAAGTGGCCGAAGAACCGCGGGAAAGGAAATTTCAAGACCCTTATCAAATTACCGGTGCCTTGCTCGAAGGCCGTTTCCCATCTGTTTTTGCCAACCGGCTAATCCATGGCTATACAAAAAAACCGGGGTTATTTCGCGAAACCAGTGTTCCAACACGGATGCTCGTGATTGCTGACGAGGACATGATAAAAAACCCCACGAGTAAGAAGCCCGGTGGGGTCATGGTTGAGCCCCTGGGTTTTGATCGCTTTACCAAACGCACCTATGGTAACAAGGCTTTTATCACGAACGCTGTGCATTACCTGGTGGATAAATCGGGATTGATCCAATTACGAAACAGGGATATCCGGATGCGCCTGCTTGATAAGGTGAAAACAAGGGAAGAAAAAACGAGGTACCTGCTAATAAACACGCTTTTGCCCATTGCCTTGGTATTCTTGATGGCCTTCTCGTTGATTTTTTACAGGAAAATCAAGTACCAGAAATAGTTTTCAGAAATATTTTTTTCATGAAGAAAATATTCCCTTTTTTGATATTTTTCTTGATCCTTCTGGCAGTAGGGGCAGTAATTTATTTTACTTCTTACCAGGACAAGAAGTTTTCAGTGGAAGATAAGCTTATCGCTGTTCCTCCCCATGAAATTGACAGGGTGCAACTGGTTGAAGGGGCCGACACGGTCGTTTTGGAAGAAAAGGATGGCCGGTGGTTCATGGGCACGGGTGCCCCCGCGTTAAAAATCCGGGTAACCGCTTTGTTAAATGCCCTTGGGCGTTTTGAATTCTTGGGGCAATTGCCCCCTTACCAGGCAGATTCACTTGGGCCAGAGTTGCAAAAAGAAGGTATGCAGGTATTTCTCGATAAAAACGGGAAAGCGCGTAACAAGTATTTCCTCTATCGCCCTGCTGTTACATCCCCTGTATTGATGTCGTCCATGGGGGAAGAATTGGTATATGCCATTTACATGCCCGGGGAGGAAAAAGCCCTTGAAAAATATTTTCAAGTGGATAAAATGTACTGGCGGGACAAAACAATCCTTTCTTTTATGCCTGGCGAGATAAAGGCCATGGAATTAAGGTACCCGGTCCGTCCCGATCAATCGTTCCGTATTAAGCATTCTTCCAATACCGTTGAATTATTCTTGCTGGACAGCGAGAAGGAAGAAAAAGTAAATTCCGCGGACCAGCTTGCATTAAAACGCTATTTGTCCTATTTTGCCAATGTTGATTTTTATCGTTTGGCCAATGGTCGTTCGCGAGATTCTTTGCAAAAGGCACAAGCATGGGCCAGGTTAAAAATTTGGTCGCGGGAAGATAATGTTTTGTCATTGAACTTGTATCAAATACCTGCTGATCGTGATAAACAGGAAAGGGATAGTTATACATATGATGTTAATGAATGTTACGGGATGATTCACGGTATCAATGAAATATACCGGATTAAATACGTTGAAATTGACCCGCTCCTTAAAAAACCAGAATATTTTATAAAACTATGATATAAAAAATAATATTTGGCTTTTATTTTTTATTTTTATGCCTTCGTTTAAGAAATTATTAACCAAACGTAAAATATAAAAGGATGAAGTTTGTAGTATCTAGTACTGAATTACTTAGTCATTTGCAATCCATAAACCGGGTAATTAACCCGAAGAATACTTTACCGATCCTGGACAACTTTTTATTCCAGTTGACGGATAAAGAGTTAAAAATCACTGCTTCAGACCTGGAAACCACCTTGATAACCCATATGGAGCTCGAAAATGCGGAGGAAGACGGGGAAGTGGCCATTCCAGCAAGGCTTCTCACGGATACATTGAAAGAATTTCCAGAACAGCCCTTGACATTTGAAATTAACCAGGATAACTTATCAATAGTTATCAGTTCGGCCAACGGGAAATTTACCATCGTGGGGCAAAATGGTGCCGAATTTCCCCAGTTGCCCCTTATCAAGGAAGAAGAGAAATCCGAGGTACAGGTTGGTACTGATTTATTGTACAATGGCGTGCATAAATCCATTTTTGCCACGGCCGATGATGAAATGCGGCCTGTCATGAACGGGATTTTCGTGGAATTAAGTTCCGAGAGCATTAATTTCGTGGCTTCCGATTCGCACAAGATGGTGCGGTACCGCCGATTTGACGTGCAATCAGAAAAAGAGGCCTTTTTCATACTTCCAAAGAAACCGGCTTCTGTTTTAAACAATATCCTGCCCAAGGAAGATGGTAACGTGCTGATCGAGTTTGACGATAAGAATGTTTCCTTTTCTTTGCCAAATTACAAGATGGTTTGTCGCCTGGTTGAAGGGCAATATCCTAGCTACAACTCGGTAATCCCGACAGATAACCAGAATACGGTCACCATTGATAGGGTTGAATTTTTAACCACCCTGCGCCGGGTAGGGGTATACTCGAACCAGGCAAGCAACCTGGTAAAGATCGAGTTAACCGGAAACCAGATGACCGTCTCAGCCCAGGATATCGACTTTTCCATTTCTGCATACGAGCGGGTTCCTTGCCAATATGATGGGGATGAACTGGAAATAGGCTTTAAAGCCACTTTTTTGATCGAGATTTTGTCAAATCTTTCATCACCAGATGTAAATATTGAATTGAGCGACGGGTCGCGGGCTGGTTTGCTGTTGCCCACTGAAAAAGAACACGAGGACGAGGACGTGCTCATGTTAATCATGCCCATGGCTGTTAGTGGATAAAGTTTTACACGCTTGTTTACCACATGGTTGTACCAAGGGAAAGGCCATTTGGCCTAACCGGTAAAAACGGTGATTTCTTTTTGTACAACCATTTTTTTTTAATCAAGAAAATATTCAAATGGAATTAAACCTCAAGAACCCTATTGTATTTTTTGACCTGGAAACCACCGGAATCAACGTGGCCACGGACCGGATCGTGGAAATTTCTTACCTGAAAGTATACCCGAACGGTAAACAGGAATCTCAAACTTATCGCGTAAATCCTACCATCCCGATCAGCGAGAAGGCGACATCTATTCATGGTATCAGGGATGAAGATATAAAAGACTGCCCGCCATTTTCAGAAATCGCCCAACAATTGGCCAATGAATTTGAAGGCAGTGATTTCGCGGGTTTTAACTCCAACAAGTTTGATATACCCTTGCTGGCAGAGGAATTTATCCGTGCCGGGGTAGACATGGATTTGAAAAAACGGCGATTCATTGATGTGCAAGTGATTTTTCACAAGATGGAGCAACGTACCCTCTCGGCTGCTTACAAGTTTTATTGTAACAAGGAATTGAAGGACGCGCACAGTGCCGAGGCCGATACCTTGGCTACTTTCGAGATATTGAAAGCACAACTCGATCATTACAACAGTTTAAAAAATGATATTGAAGAACTGTCAAAATTTTCTTCGCATAACAAGAATGTTGATTTTGCCGGACGTATTATTTACAACGAAAAAGGAGAAGAGGTGTTTAATTTTGGTAAATACAAGGGAAAGCCTGTAAAATCAGTGTTCGAGAAAGATCCAGCTTATTATGCATGGATGATGGACAAGGAATTTCCATTATACACGAAAAAAGTTCTCACGGCACTTAAATTAAGCGGGTTTAATCAAGGATAAGTTACATGAAAGTTATCTGCATAGGAAGGAATTATGCCGCCCATGCCCGGGAACTACAGAACGAGGTGCCTGCTGAGCCCGTGTTTTTTTTCAAGCCCGACTCGGCCCTCGTGAAAAACAATAAACCTTTTTTTTATCCAGATTTTTCTGAAGATATCCAGTATGAAACGGAAATTGTATTACTGATATCCCGCTTAGGGAAAGGAATACCCGAAAAATTTGCCCAACGGTATTATGAGAAGATAGGATTGGGAATTGATTTTACTGCCAGGGACTTGCAAGTAAAGCAAAAAGAAAAAGGCCTGCCATGGGCCATCGC
Source organism: uncultured Bacteroidales bacterium (assembly GCA_964552835.1). GTDB lineage: Bacteria > Bacteroidota > Bacteroidia > Bacteroidales > CAYFUP01 > CAZKIR01. The sequence continues at coordinate 1,897 of CAZKIR010000152.1, read as the reverse complement.
GAAAGGCTTTGACCATTCAGCGCCGATCAGTAAATTTGTCCCCAAGAAAAAATTCAGGAATATGGAAGATATTAATTTTCATCTTGATATTAATGAAGAGACGGTTCAAAAATGCAACACGGGCCACATGATTTTTTCTTTTGACAAGATAATTAGCTACCTGTCACGGTTCATGACATTGAAGATCGGGGATATGATATTTACAGGTACCCCGGCCGGTGTTGGCCCTGTAAAAATTGGCGATCGCCTGGAGGCATATCTTGAAGATGATTTGATGCTTGATTTTTTTGTTAAATAATTGTTTGCCTATACGCGACCCTCAAGTAGTAAACAATACAAGATCTTTGGTGCTGGTTTCGCCCGCTCAGGACAAACTCTAATTAGTCTTTTAACCCAAACATAATTGAAACGCAACCACTTATAAGATCTACGTTTTCCGAGACTTCCCTGTTGCTGACCTTTACCCATATAATTAACTGCTGGGAAGATTCCAACTCGAAATCCCAGGTCCGGGCATACTCTTTCTTGGCGTTATCATATAGTACATTCCTGCTTAAATCCATGATTTGAAACTGGATAGGGGGCAATGCATCAGAACCGCATATCGCGATACGGTATTGCTGGCCAGAGTAAAATGTTTTGTAAAGTTCGGCCTCTTCCCCTTCTGTTAGAATGGCCGCGTTATAATTTCCATCGTGGATAAATGGATGGAGTTCTAACTTGCATACCCTTTTCGCGAAATTCTTGCATTGCGCGTTCGCGGCATTTGATGTCAAGGCAAATAATATGATAATGGATGTTATTTGGAGTAATTTTTTCATGATGATGGCTATTATAGGGTAAAGTTTTTCCTGATTATCTTAACCTGGTTTTTTAGTTCTCTAAATTGTTCTATGTCAATCGAGGCTTCCGTATGGCTTCTTAATTTTGCCACGCTTGATTTATCGTCTACCACGTGGACCGGGGTCGTGGTAATTTTGATGTCGTCATACACGTTTTTTAAACCTTCCACGAGGATGATTATTTCTTTTACATCTTCATTGTCCTTGTACTGGTTAAGTAGCCTCATCATGTTTATAAGGCTTAATTTTTGGTCTACGATCCGTTCCACCAGCCCGCTATGGTTTATATCGGTTTCATCCACGAGATGGGTGGCAAGGTACAAGCCTTCAATCCAGCCACCTACCAGCACGATGGCCGAGATGGCCGAACGGTTGTTTTCTTTCAGGTAGGAACTTGAATTCATGAAGGCTTCAGATATAATGTCCATGATCACGTCACGATGGTTCAGGTTTTCTTGCAAGCGTTCGATGGTCTCGTTGTTGATGGCATCGGATATGCCCAGTCCATCTACCATTTTTCGGGCTGCCGACATGTATTCAATGGCGTATTGTGTTTGATCGAAAAGACTGGCATAACTAAGGTCCGTGCTGTAAATTCCCAGGTTTAGCGCCATGGCTTTGGTGGTATTGTAATTCGACGCGTGCCCGACCGGGTTTAAAATCTCGGGGTTAAAACTCGCGCCAGCTTTTTTCAATAACATGGCCGTTTCCAATGGAGAAGGGAGGGAGTAGAAAATTTGCTTGGCCGTTTTGATCTCGGTGATCAGGGTTTCGTCTATTTCCACGATTTGAATACTGTCTTCCAGGTTTGCTTCAGCCGATTTCTTATCCGATTTGCATTGGACCAGAAAAACAGGCAAGATAACTAGAAAGAACTGGATAAAACGGGTGAATTTTAGGTTGTTTTGCATGGCTCTTTGTTTGAAGAATATTAAATTCTTAAGTTAAGTAAAAATAATATATTTTTTTAAATTACAAAAACGTGTGGTTTTTTTGTTCATACAGATATCTACAAAAACATATAAAAAGTCTATTTTTTTTGGACATTATTGAAA
>CAZKIR010000151.1:0-8774 GCA_964552835.1 uncultured Bacteroidales bacterium | reverse complement strand
TTTGGGACTGGGTTGACCAGGCACTGGTAAAAAAAGACGAGAAAGACAATGAATACTATGCTTACGGGGGCGATTATGGCCCGGAAAATGTGCCCTCTGACAGACATTATTTTATAAATGGACTAGTAAATGCTGACCGTTCGCCCCAGCCAGAAATCCAAGAGTTAAAAAAAGCATATCAACCCGTATATTTCAAAGCAATTGATTTACATCGCGGGCTGGTTCAAATTGAAAACAAAAATGATTTTGACGATCTCGATAACCTTGAATTTTATTGGATTATAGAAGCAAACGGGAGAGAAATCTCGAAAAGTGAAACATTCCGGTTAACGATTGAACCTGGCAAGTCTTTGGTAAATGAGCTGAAGCTACCCGAAATAAAACCGATATCAAACACGGAATATTTTTTAACGATTTTCGCTCAGACCCGGGATGAGAAAAACGGGGTGCCCAAAAATCATGAAGTAGCTTTCGAACAATTTTTGTTGCCCGTTTATCATAAACAGCCCGTTCATTATTCCACCAGCGGAAAGCTAAACCTTGATGCTTCAGAGAAATTTATAGAGGTAAAAGGAAATAGTTTTTCAATAAAACTAGATAAAAAGTCTGGCTGGTTATCTTCTTACAAAATACAGGGTGAAGAAATGTTAAAGATGCCTTTGCAGCCAGATTTCTGGCGAGCACCTGTGGATAATGATTTCGGGTATACTTTTAAGTTACCAGTAAGTTCTGCCATTTGGAAAGATACTCCCGAGAGCTTTTTAGTAAGGGATATTCGAATTGAACACGGAATACCCGGTTTGGCCGAAATCACGGTTGATTATTTTATCGAGTCTATAAATTCTGACGCTAAAATCCGGTATAAGGTATTTAGTGATGGGATCATTGAGGTAAACAGCCTTTTTAACCTTAAGCAAGGAGATTTGCCCATTATACCACGCATTGGTTTCCGAACCCGGCTTTCGGATGAATATGCTGATTTTGCTTATTTTGGCAAGGGGCCTCATGAAAACTATATTGACAGGAATCAATCGGCCCGGGTTGGCTTTTACACCTCAAAGGCTGAAGAACAATATTACCCGTACGTAAGGCCACAGGAAAACGGGTACAAAACAGAAGTACGTTGGGCACAGCTAACCAACAATAAAGGAACAGGCCTTAAAATAAAGGGGAAACCAAGCTTTTCGACTAGTGCCATGCCCCATGCCCGGGAAGATTTTGACCCGGGGCAAAAATTTGCCCAACGTCACACCATTGACATATCGCCAAGAGATTTTATCGAATGGCATATTGACTTTAAACAAATGGGCGTGGGCGGTATTAATAGCTGGGGTGCGAAGCCTTTAGACGAATACCTGATTTATCCCAATGTTTATAGATTTGAATTTATCATTGAACCAATATCCAAATAAAATTTGATTATTATGAAAAATACGGTCATTTTCTTGCTTATTTTCTTGTTATTTTCCTGTAATCCAACACAACAAGACAATACCAACCAAAAACAGGCGGTGCAGTATGAAGCAACCTTGGCATCCATAAAAAAACATCAATGTCCCGAGTGGTTCAAAGATGCCAAATTTGGCATGTTCATCGATTATGGATTATATTCTGTTGCCGGTTACGGGGAATCCTGGGATGGCGGTGAAGCCAAATATCCGGATTGGTACTTGCACGAGATGTATAATGACTGGGAAGATTACCATAATAAAACATGGGGAGAAGATTTTGAAAGGGATGATTTTATTCCAATGTTTACAGCAGAAAATTATGATCCAAAAGGCCTGGTAGAAATCGCAAAAAAAGCTGGTATGCAATACGTGATACCTTTTAGTAAACATCATGACGGGTTCTGTTTATGGCCCAGCAGTTATACTGAAAGAGATGCAGTAGACATGGGGCCAAATAAAGACTTAATAAAACCTTTGGTCGAGGAATGCAAGAAAAACAATCTCAAGTTCGGTTTCTACTTTTCTTTGGAAGAATGGGAATACCCGGTTATTAAAAACGGGAAAAAGATGACAAGGATTTGGAAAGGCCACGCACCTGATGGTAGTGAGGGAGTGGAATATATACCTTACAACGAAAAAGAAATGAAGGGAAAAATCACGGGAAAACCCTTTGTTAAAGACTTTCAAGCAGATTACATCATTCCGCAAGCCCAGGAATTTATTGACCTGTATGAGCCGGATATCCTCTGGTTTGATGGGGAATGGCTCACTCCTATCGAGGAAATCGGTTCCCTGCCCATCGTTTCCCATTTCTTAAATAATGCAGCAGGACGCAAGAAAGTGGCTGTAAACGATCGTCTTGGAAGAGCAGTCCGGTTTAAACACGGGGATTTCTTCACCAGCGAGTACCATTCATTACAATCAGAACAGCCCAAGTTTGTCCACAAGTGGGAAGAATGCAGGGGGATTAGCCGGTCGTTCGGTTACAATAAAGATGATACAGAAGAAAACATCATTAGCACCGGAAAATTCATAGACATGTTCGTGCGGATCGTGAGCGAAAATGGCAACCTGTTGCTGATTGTAAATTTAGATGGAACAGGCAAAATGCCAGGATATATCAGGAAAAGGTTAGTTGATATCGGGCAATGGCTTGATGTAAACGGGGAAGCTATTTATAACACGAAGCCCTGGCTGGTTTCACATGAGGGAGAAAACTTGCGGTTTACTCAAAGCAAAGACGGGAGAACCGTGTATGCAATTTGCAATGATTTATCAAAAGATATTATCGAAATGGAATCTGTTTTCTTAGAAAATAGTTCTAAAGTAAGCCTTATAGGAACAGGACAAGAACTTAGCTGGGCACAAGACCAGAAAACGGAAAAACTAATCGTTAAAATCCCGGAAGGTGTCCGGGATGAAATTCCATTAAAATATGCTTATACCCTAAAAATTGAATTTTGATTTGTTATGCTTGAAAGTACCAGGGAAAAATATTGGCAGGATAAGATATCGAACGTAGCGCAGGTTGGTGGTATTGAAACCTCTATTCTTGATAACGGCCTGGCGAAAGGAACCCGGGTTGCCTGGGTGAACACTGGCAGTGGGCTAAGGTATAAAATCGTGCTGGACCGGGCCATGGACATTGCAGAAGCCTTTTTTAATGCCTACAGCCTGGCCTGGATAAGCCATCCCGGATCACAACTCCCGAATCCGGCCGCTATAAATGGAATAGAATGGCTAAAATCTTTTGGCGGGGGGCTAGTGACCACCTGCGGGTTAACCCACGTGGGCAGCCCAGAATCAGATGACCATGGACAAAGAGGCCTTCATGGCCGGATTTCCAACCTTCCGGCCGAAATCATATCGATAGAACAGCCTGATATTCATGCCAATATGCACGATATGAAAATTACCGGGATAATTAGGGAATCAAGCGTTTTTGGCCCAAACTTAGAAATGAAGCGGACGGTTTCATCAACACTCTTCAGTTCAAAAATACAAATTACCGATGAAATTAGAAATTTAGGGAGCGAAAAAGCACCGCACATGTTGCTTTACCATATTAACCTGGGATGGCCTTTAATCGATGAAGAGACTGATATTATTTGGCAGGGTAAATGGAAATCAAGGGGCACGAAAGCAGATAACATGATTTTTAACGAGAAAAACGAATTTAAAACCTGTCAGTCTGTAATGAAAGCTCATTCGGGTCCGGGCGAAGCCGTGGGTTTTATCAACCCGGTAAGTAATGAAAATGGATGGTGTACCTGTGGGGTTCACAATGCGCAGCACCCGCTTGCCCTTTTTATCCATTTTAAAAAGGAACAATTACCCTGTTTAACCAATTGGCAACATTGGGGGAAAAGGGAATACGTTACGGCGCTTGAACCCGGAAACAACTGGCCAATAGGACAGACAGGGGCAAGGCATTCCAATACCCTGGATTTTGTCCATCCGGGCGAAACAAAAAAGTACGAGATAATCCTAGAAACATGCCATGAAAAAGAAACAATACAAGACAGAATTAAGGAAAACATTTTAAAGATAGCCAATTATGAATACGAATAGAAGCGCGAACTTAGCGCTAGAGAAAGGAAAAGGAATTTTGCGTTTAACCCCGACATGGGTCCCCAGGGAGTTTTGCACGCCAGGCCGCAGGATAAAATTACACCCGGACGATTATTATGCCCTTGGCGGCAAAAGGGGGGGTATTGATGAACGATGGTTAAGTTCAACCACGGCTGCGGATAATGGCACTTTAACTGGCGATAACGAGGGGTTAAGCCACGTGGCCATTGATAACGGAAGTCAACAATTTTTATTAAAAGAAATGGTTGAAGAATTAAAAAGTGATTTAATTGGCCACCGGTTATGGGAAGAATATAAAAGCTGGCCTGTGTATTCTAAATTTTTTGATAATCAGGACGCGCTTCCTTTTCATATTCATCATCGTGATGAGCATGCTGCATTAGCAGGGAAAAATGGAAAACCAGAGGCGTATTATTTCCCCCCTCAATTAAACAACCACGGTGGGAGTTTCCCTTATACCTTTTTTGGTTTGATTCCCGGCACAACCAAGGAAGAGGTATTACAATGCCTGAAAGAGTTTAAAAACGGGGACAATAAAATTACGACCCTGTCACAAGCTTATCGACTAGAACCTGGAACAGGCTGGTCAGTTCCACCAGGTGTACTGCATGCACCCGGAAGCTTATGTACTTATGAACCCCAGAGGGCTTCGGACGTGTATGCCATGTACCAGTCTTTAGCAGGCGATTCAATTATTCCTTACGAGTTGCTGTGGAAAGATGCCCCCGAGAAAAAAATTGAAGATTATGAATACCTATTGGAGGTAATAGATTGGGAGGTAAACGTTGACCCCGATTTTAAAGTCAAACACTTTATGAGACCAATCCACGTGAAGGATGAAGAAGAAATGAAAAGCCAGGGGTACATTGAAAATTGGATTTGCTATAAATCGGACGAGTTAAGCGCCAAAGAATTAACTATATTGCCTGGTGAAACAGTTGTTATCAAAGACCTGGCAGCTTATGGTATGATACTCATGCAAGGACATGGGAAAATGGGGGAATGGGATATGGAAACTTTGGCTTTAATTCGCTTCGGACAACTAACAAATGACGAGTTCTTCGTGAGCGAACAAGCAGCAAAAGAGGGGGTAAAAATTATCAATCACTCTAAATCGGAACCCTTGGTAATGCTCAAGCATTTTGGCCCGGGAAACCCTGAATTAACAGCGAGTATAATTGCAAATCAATGATTTTATTATTTTAACGAATAAAATGAAAACTTTTATGAAAAAATTTAAATATTTCATAATGGCCTGCCTGATTTCCTGTTCATTGTCACTGTTAGGCCAACAATATAAGCCAAGCTGGGAATCTCTTGATAAACGACCTGTTCCAACATGGTTTATTGACGCGAAATTTGGTATCTTTATTCACTGGGGCCTTTATAGCGTGCCTGCGTTCTCACCTGTTCAGTCCGATGAAAACAATGCTCCTTACGCGGAATGGTATTGGAAACGCTTGCGGAGAGGCGAGGCATCCTACGTGAAATTTCATCAACAAAATTATGATTCTTCTTTTACATACCAGGATTTTGTTAAATCCTTTACGGCTGAATTATTTGAACCCGAGCAGTGGGCAAATATATTTAAAAAGGCAGGGGCAAAATATGTTGTTTTAACCTCAAAACATCATGATGGTTATACTTTATGGCCCAGCGATCAAAGTTGGAACTGGAATTCAAGCGACTTGATGCCCCACCAGGATCTTTGTGGTAAGTTGGGCAAGGCGGTGAAAAATGCAGGGTTAAAAATGGGATATTATTATTCCTTGTACGAGTGGTATAACCCGTTATATATCAATAACCTTGATGCTTACGTGAGCCGCCATATGATCCCCCAGATGAAAGATATTGTAAACCGGTACCAACCCGATTTATTGTGGACGGACGGGGAATGGGAGCATACTGACGAGGAGTGGAAAAGCCGCCAATTTTTGGCATGGCTTTTTAATGAACCGGAGGTGAAGGATAACATCGCCGTGAATGACAGGTGGGGAAAAGAAACCAGAAGCCTTCATGGCGGTTTTTATACAACAGAATACGGCCATAAACCCGATAGGGAAAAACAAGATGAAACAGACAAAATACATCCCTTTGAGGAATGTCGGGGTATAGGTGGTTCGTTCGGTTATAATCGTATGGAAAATGTTGAAGATTACATGACTTCAGATGAGATTATTCATCTCTTGATTGACCTTGTTAGTAAAGGAGGAAATTTGCTTCTTAACGTGGGGCCTACTGCTGATGGACGCATTCCTGTGATCATGCAACAGCGCCTACTTGGGGTGGGAAGATGGCTACAAGAAAATGGAGAAGCGATTTATGAAACCAGGACCTCGAAAAAATTCCAGGAAACTTCAATACATCCTCAAATAGGAAAGAAATTATTTATCACGATGAAAGAAGAAGAAGTTTATATAATTTGCACCGAGTGGATGGACAAACCCATTGCCTTAAAAGGGTTTACAACAAAAAATAATGCTTCTGTATCGCTCTTGGGGCAATCCCAGGCTGTTTCCGTGGAAAAAGGAGGTAATACCCTGATCATTGTCCCGCCAAAACTTGATAAACCTATACAAGAAAAAGCCGCCTGGGTATACAAGATATCGGGTATAAACATCCAAAAAACCATGAAAAATTTATAATCAATTTTGACTTATTATGATGAATAAAATCATAGCACCACTAAGTATTGTTCTTTTTTTCTTCTTAACGGTTTCCTGTAGGGAAAAAAAGAAAAAAGAAAAACCTAACATCCTTTTCATATTCACGGATGACCAGTCGTTTAATACTATAAATGCACTGGGCAACCCAGACATAAGCACGCCCAACCTGGACAAACTGGTAAGTGAAGGCACCACCTTTACACACGCTTATAACATGGGCTCATGGAGCGGTGCGGTTTGCGTAGCTTCAAGGGCCATGTTAATAACGGGCAAATTCGTGTGGAATACCTGGAATGAGATTGAAAACTTAGACAGTTTAGCTGAAGCTGGGCAGTTATGGCCACAGTTATTAAAGAAACAAGGCTATGACACCTACTTCGCGGGGAAATGGCATGCACGCATCCCCCCTGATACCCTTTTTGATCATAAAAGGCACGTGCGTCCAGGCATGCCTGGAACGATACCGACCGCCTACAACCGCCCTGTAAAAGGAAAAAAATCAAAATGGTCACCTTATGACAAATCCCTGGGTGGATTTTGGAAAGGGGGTACCCATTGGAGTGAAGTATTAGCCCAGGATGCCGGTGAGTTTTTCTTACTGGCATCGAAAGACAAGGACCCCTTTTTCATGTACCTGTCTTTTAATGCCCCGCACGACCCGAGACAATCGCCCAAGGAATATGTTGACATGTACCCGGCGGAAACAATGGATGTACCAGGCAATTTTTTACCGGAGTACCCTTTTAAAAATAAAATTGGCTGCCATGAAAATTTAAGGGATGAGAGATTGGCGCCGTTCCCGCGGACAAAATACGCCGTTAACGTTCACCGCTCTGAATATTACGCGTTAATTTCGCACATGGACAAGCAAATTGGAAAAATATTAGATGCACTGAAAAAATCCGGAAAATCCGATAATACGTATATCTTTTTTACTTCAGACCATGGTCTGGCTTGTGGCCAACATGGGTTTATGGGTAAGCAAAACATGTATGACCATAGCATCAGAGCGCCGTTCATAGTAGTTGGGCCAGGTATTCCCGAAAACGAAAAGCGGGAAATGAATATATACTTGCAGGATGTAATGCCAACCACTTTAAGCCTGGCAGGTGCCGATAAACCGGAACAGGTTGAATTCACCAACCTCTTGCCTTATATCCATAAAATAAATGAACCGGACCCTTACAAGTATATTTATGGCTGTTATATGGACCGGCAACGAATGGTACGCGATGACAAATACAAGTTGATTGCCTACCCGAAGGCTTCAATATTACGGCTATACAACGTTAAAAACGATCCCTTGGAAGTAAATGATTTGGCTGAAAATCCTGAACACGAGGATAGGGTAAAAACCATGTTCTCTAAATTAAAGGAATTAAGCAACCAGATGAACGATACTCTAAAATTAGATAATTATTTCGAGATATAAAATACATAATGTTAACACTGTGACAACAAAAAATAGAATTTCAGGAATTACTTCCCCTCAGCAATGGGGTTTTATTATCTTGCGGTTTATTATTGGATGGCATTTTTTATACGAGGGAATTGTCAAGATAACGGATCCCAATTGGACCGCCAAAGGGTTTTTGATGGGCTCAAAAGGCTTTTTGTCAGAAACCTTTCAATGGATGGCTTCACAGCCTAACATTTTAGAAGCAATTAATTTTTTAAACGCTTGGGGGCTGTTCTTGATAGGCCTAGGGTTATTCTTGGGTTTATTCGCACGCGCTGCCGTTTATGCCGGCATCCTATTGCTGTTTTTTTATTACATTGCCTATCCTCCTTTCCAGGGATTTAGCTATGGCATCCCGCGTGAAGGAAACTACTTGATAATCAATAAAAATTTTATCGAGATGGCTACGCTAGTTCTTTTAGCTTTGTTTCCAAAAACTTTAAATATTGGGGTATGGGGTTTGTTAAAAAAAATAAATATTAACTTACCTGCTTTTCTTTTATCTGAAAAGCAGAGGGCTCAGCCCGCTAATGCTAATGCTAATACAGATACATCAAAAAATAGAAGGGATTTATGGGTAGATAAAATCTATCTTTTTGTAGGCGA
>CAZKIR010000150.1:0-8848 GCA_964552835.1 uncultured Bacteroidales bacterium | reverse complement strand
CCCTGCCATTTTTCTTGATTCAAAAAGAATGCCGGCAATCTCCGCTGCCGTTTTGCGCCCCCCGGGCGAAAGCCTTTGGTTCCTGGAGCTTTTGGCCAAGCCGTCCTTGTCGCGGACGATCGGGCAAGCAACAATTTCGGTTTGTAATTTTTCTTTTTCAGCCAATTTTTTTACCACTTGGTATTGTTGGTAATCCTTCTCCCCAAAATAAGCCTTGTCCGGTTTCACGATTTCCAGCAATTTTTTTACCACGATGGCTACCCCGTTAAAATGGCCGGGACGGTAAAGCCCTTCCATGATTTTATCAAGGTGGCCAAAATCGTGCCTCGCGTTCTCGGGTTCAGGGTACATTTCAGCTTCCGTGGGAGAAAAAAGGACATCACAACCTGATCCTTCCAACAATTTTTTATCCTGTTCGAGGTTTCTCGGGTATTTCAAAAAATCCTCCCGTTGGTTAAATTGTATAGGGTTCACGAAAATACTCGTTACCACGATATCATTGTCTTGCCGGGCACACTCTACCAATGATAAATGACCCTCGTGAATCGCCCCCATGGTAGGGACAAAACCAATGCCCTTGCCTTCTTCTTCAAGTGGGAGAATATAGGATTGCAAATCCTGTATACCTTCTATAAATATCATATTCCCGAATTTGCTTGCAAATATAACCTAAATAATGTTCAAAACAATTCCTTCGGGAACACGGGGGCTAACACGAATGATCCCCGGGTAAAAGCATAGACAAGTTGAGTATTAGAAGTTTTTTTATTAATTTTGCAAAAAAGTTTTTTAGAAAAAGGTTAACACTGAATGGAAAAAACAAAGGTTTTATTTATTTCGCAAGAAATTACCCCATATCTTCCGGAAACAGATATTTCGAACATCAGCAGGAACCTCCCGCAAGGCATCCAGGAAAAAGGTAAAGAAATAAGGACCTTTATGCCAAAATACGGGTGTATCAACGAGCGGCGGAACCAATTGCACGAGGTAATAAGGCTATCTGGCATGAACTTGATTATTGACGACACGGACAGGCCATTGATAATCAAAGTAGCTTCGATACAAACAGCCAGGATGCAAGTATATTTTATTGATAACGAGGATTATTTTCACCGGAAATCCATTTTGAAAGATGAAAAAGGAAATTTTTTCGAAGACAATGATGAAAGGGCCTTGTTTTTCGCCAGGGGAGTGATTGAAACGGTCATAAAACTTCGCTGGACACCTGACATAGTGCATTGTCACGGCTGGTTCACGAGTTTTGCACCGGTACTGGTAAAGAAAGCTTATCACGATGATCCCTTGTTCGCGAATTCAAAAGTTGTTCTTTCCCTTTATAACGATCAATTCGAGGGGGAACTAGACAAGGGCATAAAGCAAAAGCTCCTTATGGACGGGATTGATAAAAAAAATATCGCGCATCTCAATAAACCCGATTATGAAAACGTTTCTAAACTAGCCATGGATTATTCTGATGGATTTATCATGGGAAGTCAAAAAATTAATCCTAATTTAGAGGATTATTTATCCGAACAAAAGAAACCGATTTTGGAATATCAAAACGATGAGAATTATATTGATGCGTACTCTCAATTTTATGACCAGCTGCTGGAAAGGAATAAAAAATAATATAAATCCTTGGCCCGCGATCCGTACAAGCTTGATAATGCAACTGGCCATTTTGGCCCTGGTATCTTGCAAAGATGACATTTCCTCTTTAGGCATAGAAATCCTGCCCCCCGGGGATTTAATATCTACCAGGTGTGATACACTTTATCAAGCCGACGCTAATACGTTGGTTAACAGGCCAATCCTTTCTAACAGTCCCGGTTTAGGGGATATTGGTTATTACTATGACAAATTTTTCGGGCTCACGAAAGCCAGCTTCATGACCCAAGTATTGCCCCCCGCTAATATACGAACAGACACCCTTGACCTGGATATTAAGAACGTGAAATTGTTTATAAAGGTTTCTTCTTTTTTTGGCGACAGTAACCAAACCCATAACCTCTTGGTTTACCCATTAACGGATACCATAAGCCGGCAAGGTGAAATCACTTATTATTCTGACCTGGATATGGAAGGCCGTTATGATAAAGATTCTTTATTGAATACCATTGCTGTTAATGGTTTAGACAGCCTTTTGGAAATAAACCTGCCCAATTCGATCGGGACGCACCTTCTTTCCGCGGATTCTGCTAATTTACATAGTCTTAACAAGTTTACTAACTACTTTAAAGGCTTTTACCTGAAAAGCGATCAAGCATCAACGAGCAACTCGCCATCGGGCAGTATTATCAGTTTAGACTTATTGTCTGAATCCAGTTACCTGATGATCGAAACCGAGCAAGAAAATTTATATTACAGGTTCCGGATTAAAGGACAAACCAGTTCGTTCTTAGCTTCACATGTAAATTTATACGAACACGTGCAAGATGAAGCCATTGTTTCTGATTACGCTGGAGGCCCGGCCGATTCACTGATTTTTATACAAGGTACTGGTGGCAGTGCCGGCTACCTTGAACTGGGATCATTAAAAACCTTTAAAGACACGATAGCCCCCGGGGCACGAGTAGCAATAAATTCTGCCCATTTAACAATAAAACCCTCGAAACAAGCTATTATTGAGCTCACGGAAGATATTTTCCCCGAAAGGCTTATTCTATATTATAGCATAGAAAAAGATAAGGAGGGCATAATAAAAGATTTTTACCTGGATAAAGACAAATCTTATTTTGATGGCGCCTACCGCGACAGCACCAATGAATACCATTTTAACATGGCACGGCACGTGCAAGATTACCTTGATGGTGTTATTCCATCACCCAAGGTGTATATCCGGCTTTTCTACGCCCGTTCGCCCAAGAGGGTTATTATAAACGCGAATGAGGTTGAACTTCAAATCGTTTACCAAAAAATACAGTAGAACATGTGTGGCATAGTAGGTTATATTGGAAACAAAGAAGCATACCCTATATTAATAAACGGGCTGAAACGGCTTGAATACCGGGGATATGACTCGGCCGGGGTTGCGCTCCTGAATAGCAAAGCCAGCGTGTACAAGAAAAAAGGCAAAGTAAGCGACCTCGAAATGTTCGTTGACGATCAGGACATTGCTGGCACAGTTGGCATAGGGCATACCCGTTGGGCAACCCATGGCGAGCCAAACGACGTGAACGCCCACCCCCACGCTTCGGAACAAGGAAAATTTATCCTTATTCATAACGGGATTATTGAAAATTATGGCCTGCTCAAGAAAAAACTGAAAGCCCGCGGGCTTAGCTTTAAAACAGAAACGGACACGGAAGTATTGGCCAACCTGATTGAATATATTTATATTAAAGGAAAGGTGAGCGCCGAAGTAGCGGTGCGCTTGGCCCTCTCGAAAGTTATCGGGGCATACGGTTTGGTCATCATGTGTACTGACGAACCCGACAAGTTAATCGCTGCCCGGAAGGGGAGCCCCCTGGTTATTGGTATCGGCAACGGGGAATACTTTTTAGCCTCGGATGCCACGCCCATTATCGAGTATACCAAAAGCGTAATATACCTTAACGATGGGAATGTTGCAGTTATTAAACGGGATGAGTTAAGCTTAAAGACCATTGACAACAATGTATTGAAACCAGATGTACAAACCCTTGATTTCGAGATAAGCGAAATCGAAAAAAACGGTTTTGATCATTTCATGCTCAAAGAGATTTTCGAGCAGCCCCGTTCTATTCTTGACACTTTCAGGGGAAGGGTTTCGCCGGATTCATCAGAAATCCACCTCGGCGGGTTATTTCACGTGTTGCCAAAGCTTACCGAGACCAAACGGATTATTATCGTGGCCTGTGGGACATCCTGGCATGCAGGGCTGGTGGGGGAATACCTGATAGAAGGATTTGCCCGTGTCCCGGTGGAAGTTGAATATGCCTCTGAATTCAGGTACAGGAACCCGATTATCAACAAAGAAGATATCATCATCACCATAAGCCAAAGTGGCGAGACCGCGGACTCCTTGGCGGCCATTCGATTGGCCAAGGAAGCCGGGGCCATGGTTTTAGGCATATGCAACGTGGTGGGCTCAAGCATTCCCAGGGAAACCGATGCCGGGGTGTATACCCATGCTGGCCCTGAAATCGGGGTTGCCTCTACCAAGGCTTTCACGGCCCAGGTTACCGTGCTGACCATGATGGCCTTGCTACTTGGGCACAAGAAAGGGTACCTGGACGATACCAAATACAAGGAATTAATAAAAGAACTCATTGCCATCCCGGAGAAAATCAAAAAAATACTTGACTTGAACGGACAATTGAAAGATATTGCCAACCTATACGCCAAGGCTTCTAACTTCTTGTACCTGGGACGCGGATATTTATTTCCCGTTGCCCTGGAAGGGGCTTTAAAATTAAAGGAAATATCCTATATCCACGCGGAAGGGTATCCTGCCGCTGAAATGAAGCATGGCCCCATCGCCCTTATCGACGAGAACATGCCCGTGGTTTTTATCGCTACCAAAGATAAATCCTATGATAAAATCATGAGCAATATCCAGGAAGTGAAAGCCCGTAAAGGAATTGTTATCGCAGTGGTAAACGAGGGGGACGTGGAAATTAAAAACCTGGCCGATCACGTGATAGAGATTCCCAAATCGCACGAGGCTTTTGATGCTTTAACCACGGTTATCCCCTTGCAATTATTAGCATATCATATTGCCGTGTCCCGCGGTTGCAGCGTGGATCAGCCAAGAAACCTGGCCAAATCGGTTACAGTAGAATAAAAAAATCAGACTAACGGTCCAGGTATTGCTCCTGGTAATATTTTTGATAATCCCCTGATACCACGTGGCGTAACCAATCCTCGTGCTCGAGGTACCAGTCAATAGTTTTTGACAGGCCTTCCTCGAAGGTAACCGAGGGCCCCCAACCTAATTCGTTTTCAATTTTAGAAGAATCGATGGCATACCGTTTGTCATGGCCGGCACGGTCTTTCACGAAAGTAATTAATTTAGCAGATTCCCCGGCAGGCCTTGCCAATTTTTCATCCATGATTTGACAAAGTTTCTTGATTAAGTCAATGTTTGCCCATTCGTTTTTGCCCCCGATATTATAAGTTGCCCCTGTCCTGCCCTGGTGAAAAATCAGGTCAATGGCACATGCATGATCCTCCACGAAAAGCCAATCACGGACATTATCGCCTTTCCCGTACACGGGAATATTTTTCTTGTTTTTCACGTTATTGATGGCCAAGGGTATCAATTTCTCGGGAAATTGATTGGGTCCGTAGTTGTTCGAGCAATTCGATATCACGACAGGAAGCTTAAAAGTATTGTAATAGGCCCTCACCATGTGATCGGAGCTGGCCTTCGAGGCAGAATAAGGGCTTTTAGGGTCGTAGGGGGTCTGTTCGGTAAAAAGCCCGGTTTTGTCTAATGACCCGTACACCTCGTCGGTAGAAATATGATAAAACCTCTTCCCTTCAAAATTATCCTTCCACTGTGCCAGGGCTACATTTAACAAGGTAACCGTTCCCACGATATTGGCCATGATAAATTCCATCGGGTTAGTAATGGATCGATCCACGTGCGATTCAGCGGCCAGGTGTATAACCCCGTCTACTTGATATTCCGAAAACAGTTTTTTTACAAGTTCTGCATCACTTATATCCCCCTTGACAAAAAGATAATTCGGTTCATTTTCAATGTCCCTCAAGTTTTCGAGGTTTCCGGCATAAGTAAGTTTATCAAGATTAATAATGTGATAGGCAGGGTATTTATTAACCATCGCCCTTACAACATGAGAGCCTATAAAACCAGCCCCCCCGGTTATCAATATGCATTTGTCCATATCCAGATTAATTATTTGCCCGATAATTTTTTTCCCATTCCCAAGCAGTACGCAAGGTTTCTTCCAATGAGGTTTTAGCCTTCCACCCCAGTTCTTCATTGGCGTAGGAGGTATCGGCGTAAACCTTTTCCACGTCACCAGGCCTACGATCCACGATCTTATAGTTTAGATCAACACCTGAAACCTTTTCAAAAGTTTTCACCATCTCCAGCACGGAAACCCCTCTGCCCGTTCCAAGGTTAAAAACTTCGAAAGGACTTTTGTTCTGCTTGACCAGAAGACGGTTAATGGCGGTAAGGTGTGCCTTAGCCAGGTCAGCCACGTATATGTAGTCGCGGATGGCAGAACCATCTGGCGTATTGTAGTCGTCCCCAAAAACTTTTAATTGATTCCGGATACCGATGGCCGTTTGGGTAATAAAGGGGACCAGGTTATCCGGGACCCCCGTGGGCAATTCACCGATAAGGGCCGAGGGGTGAGCGCCTATCGGGTTAAAATACCGTAACGATACAGCATTTATTCCCGTGAAGGCCTTTATCGCGTCCTGGATAATTTCCTCGCATATTTGCTTGGTGTTCCCGTATGGTGAATTGGCCTTCTTGATAGGGGCCTGTTCGGAAACCGGTAATTCATCCGGCTCGCCATAAACGGTGCAAGAGGAAGAAAACACGAAGTTCGCGACTTCATGGTCGCGCATGGCTTCCAGCAAGTGGATACAAGAAAGGAGGTTGTTCTTGTAGTATTTCAAGGGTTGTTCAACGGATTCCCCTACTGCCTTGAAAGCAGCAAAATGGATGATCGCGTCAATGGAATACTTGGAAAATAAATCGTCGACCTTCTGCTTGTCGGTAAGGTTGAATTTTTCAAAAATTGGCCGATTGCCGGTTATTTTTTCTATGCCGTCAAGCACTTCCTGGCGCGAGTTGGAAAGATCGTCTACCACGAGGACCTGGTGCCCGGCTTCCATTAATTCTACCACGGTGTGGGAGCCTATATAACCCGTGCCCCCGGTAACCAAAATAAGCTTGCTCCTGGCCATGAAAATGTGTTTTTAGGATTTCGCACGAAAATAATATAAAGGGAAGATAAAAAAAAATTGCCCCGTTGGCCGGGGCATATTTTTTTTAATTTTAGAAAATTAAATTTTGTTAAACAAAGAAGGCTTCGTTCAAATCCCCAACAGCATCGTTGAGAATAGTTTTCAGGTTAGAAAGTTCTTCTACTTCCTCTTTTGAAATACCTTCATAATCCTTTTTGTGATTAAGCTCCTGAATCTTTTGCATTAACTCACTAGGATTTAATTCATACAATTCTTCGAAATCCATGATGTTAATTTTAGAAATTCTTACTAAAAGTAAACAAATTTCTTTTAACACGCGACAAAATTATCATTAATTATACATTAAAAAATGAACTTCGAAACAGAAACCCACTTTATTCAACCATTACAGAAGTTTTTAATTGTCCTGTTTTCCCGTCATTTGTTATTCCCTGGATAATGACATCATATTCTGATATATCATCCGATGTATAAAATTCGACAACGGCTTTCCCTTCTTCACCTGTTTGGATATCGGGTTTCCATAGCAATAAATTCCTATAATCTGGTACAGGATTATGGTAGGAAGCCGAGTCAGTATAGCTGGGCAAAATAAATTCAACAGGCGAGGAACACGTTTCAAACAAGTGGCGGATAGAAGATTCTGGTAGTCCTATTTCTGAGAAATCGCCCTTTCGGGTTTTTATATCAAGGATCCCGTCCATTTCCAATATTCCGTAAAAATACTTGTAATTTATTACACCAATTTTATCAATTAACCTGGGATCCATTTCTAACAAGGCAGAAGATTCGAAGAAGGGAAGGCCATCAATAATAAAATAAGGGTTTTCGCCAATAATCCGGTTAGTATAATAATCCAGTAACCTTACCTGAAAGTCGTCCTTCTCGCGGGTAACCACAACGTTAGGGAATATCTCCCTAAAATATTCTTCCATCACGGGAAGGTCGATATAATCGTCGAAGTTATATACTTTATTCGCGTTACCGTAAAAATTTCGATATAAGATGTTTCGTTTATCCTCTTTGTGCCGGGTAATTTCGTATTGAATATTGATCTGCTGGTTTATCATTAAATCTTCGGCAAAATCAATCTCATGCTGATCAAACCGCAATAAAAGGCCGGGATCGTCAATAAATTCATTTGAAAAAGGTTCATCGAGGTTTATCATGTATTTCCCATTTTGATCTTTTAACCGCAGGGCAATATCTTTTTCGCCGTATTCATTATCCAATAAAAAGAAAAACCGTCCGTCCTCACCCGTGCGAAACCCCTTAATATTTAACCTTTCGCCCACGAAACCAAGGTAAACCATTTCATTGGCAACAGGAATCTGCTTTTCTTTTTGGATAACCGAACCACTAAGCACTAACCCGTAGATTTCAGGCATAAAGGTAGTGGCAATGCTAGATGTGGCAAAAATTTCTTCGAGGTCATGTCGTTGCCAGTTTGAAAATACCAGCAAATTATTAATGGTTTTAGCAGACAACACTTCCGGGCTCGGAAAAGATACTGGAAATGTTTTATTAGGTATATCTGAAAAGCAATAAAGATATGTAGCCAGGTTATAATCGGCAAAGCTTGTGGAGGGTTCATGTTTACGAATGGCCATTGACAAATTCGCCGGGGCCGCATTATTAAATTTATCCAAGGTAGCTAATGAAAGGGTAACTTTCTCTCTTTGCCCAAATTTATCTTTATTGAAACTAGCCTTTATTTTCAAGGGGTTGTCAGGATTTCGATAAAACAATCTTTGGTTATATACTTTACCCTTGTCATCCATTATAAAAACCAAGTTTATCCCATCAGGAAAAAAGTTAATCGGCTTAGTAATTTCAAGTTTGCCTGATACGATTTTACCCAATTCTCTGGTAAAACCATGATGTTGGACGAATACGCGGGCATTGATGGGCACACCGGTAGCCCGGTTTTCTTGTGCCACGAACTTGATACTATTGT
>CAZKIR010000149.1:0-8898 GCA_964552835.1 uncultured Bacteroidales bacterium | reverse complement strand
TTATTTTGTGCAAATTTACATTATTCTTGCATTTAATACTATATAATATCACTAAAAAAATTAACAAATAATCAGATATATAAACACATAAGGCCTTTTTCAGAAAGCCTTATTTAGTTAGCCTGCTAATTTTTTAGCATGTTCCTTTTAATTTTTCCAGTGGGTGTTTTGGGCAATGTTTTTACCACCTTGAAATCCGATGGTATTTTATAACCTTCTAAACGTTGGCGCATAAAAGCTATTAGTCCTGGCAAGTCCATATCAGTCTTTCCCTTTTTAAGAACAAGAAAGGCTTCTAATTGCAATATTTCTTTTTTGTCTTCTTGGCCAGTAACCGCGGATTCTTCGATTTCTTCCCATTCATTTATTATTGTTTCAATTTCCCAGGGAGATATTTTCTCTCCCCCAATATTCAGTATATCGTCTTTACGGCATTTTAAATATATATAACCTTCCTCGTCTTGATATCCTAGGTCGCCTGTTTTAACCCATCCTTCTTGCACAGTATGCCGTGTAAGCTCAGGATTGTTCCAATATGCTTTCATGTTAACCCGGCTTTTGACCCAGATTTCCCCGGTTTGTAAAGGTTTGCATGGTTTTCCTCCCTCCCCGCTTACCATGATATTGGTGTTAGGACTTGCTTTTCCGAGGGAATCAAGTTTATGAGCGGACTCATGAAATTCGATAAAAATGTTTGCCGCAGCCTCTGTCAAACCATAATGCATGCAAATTTTAGTAGAAGGCAACAATTTCATAAGCAATTTTTTGTCTTCCATTTTCATCGGGGAACTGCCAAATTCCATGTATCTCAATTCTTTCTTATATTTTCCAATAGCCTCTCCAGTCAATCTTTTCATGATTTGAAAACCTGCCGGTACGATAGAAATTGCTGTTGCATTCCAATTCTCGATAGCTTTAAAAATATCCTGGGGAAACATGAATCCCTTTAGTAAAATAACCGAGCCACCAACAAGCAAATTGGCTCTTAACCGTCTTAACCCGAAAGCATGGTGAAATGGAAGCGGGACAATTTCTCGGTCATTAGCGGTATTTTTGATGAACTCGTTGGTATTGATCGCGCCCGCTGATATGTTTTCGTGCGTCAGGACTACTCCTTTCGGGTATCCGGTAGTCCCAGTTGTAAAAATAATATCAGCAATATCATTCAATGCCGGTAATGAATAATTGAAAGAATCCACCGATGGTTGATCGAGTGTTTCCATTGGATGTTTTTTAGTGGAATCAATTGGTAATTTGTTGTGTAAAAAAATACCAGCAGGTCTTGTCTGTCCAATAATATATTCAAGTGAGCTGGATTTAATTTTTAAATCTAAGGGTATTATCGCTGCACCTATGAGGTGCGCAGCATAATAACCATAGATGAACAAGGGGTTTTTCGTGGCAGACACGATGATCCTGTCACCTTTTTTGATACCTAAGTTCTGGTAGAATATGGTAGTACCAAAAATTTTGCCCGCTAGTTCACTATATGTTATAGTTTCCTGATTGTGTATTATCGCAATTTTTTTAGGCTTCGTATTGGCATTTTCCAAAAGTCCTTTCACGAGGGTTTTCATTGTATTATTATTTTTTTGATCGGACAATCCTTTTAATATCACCTACAGTTCGGATGGCTTCAATTTCATCTTCATAAATCGTGATATTGAAATGTTCCTCCAAGGCATCAAGCAAACTCACATGCCCCAATGAAACCCAACCGTCAAGTGTATCGGGGTTGTCGCTATCTTCAATTCTGGTTTCATCAGGCAACATAAAAGTATCCCGGATTACTTGTTCTATATCCATGTTTTTTCTTTTTTCATTCGAGTTTTTATTTATTTTCCGGTGGCAGAACACGGTTACCAATGGCTCTGTGATAGCTGGGAATATCTTTTGTAACCACTGCACTGATACCTATGAACGCATTATCTTGTATGTTTATTTTGTTCAGCAAACTTGCTTTTGGGCCTATCCATACGTTCTTGCCTATTTTGGTTGAACCAGAAATTAACACACCCCCTGTTACGAGAGTATTTTGTCCAATTTCCACGTTATGGGAAATATGCACGGCTTTGGAGACTTTAACCCCTTTCCGGATTATTGTATCACCAATAGTGCCACGATCTATCGTTGTTGTGGCACCTATTTCCACGTTATCTTCTATGTTCAGCCCCCCGAGATGGTAGATTTTTTCCCATTCCCCGGACGGGTTTTGTACGAGACCGAACCCTTCGGCACCTAGCACGCATCCTGCCTCTACTACTACGTTTTTACCCAGTCGAGTGTTGTCGTAAAGATAGCAATTCCCGTGGATAATTGCACCATTGTTAATTGTACATTTGCCAATATAAGTATAGGGGCCGATATATACTTGGTCACAGATAAGTGCTTCAGGATGTATTATGGCTGTCTCATGAATGGAATATTTTATTGGTTTTTTAAATAAGGCCTTGGTTAAGCGGCTGTACACGAGCCGTGGGTTTTCAACCCGGATAAGGCATTTGCTGTGCTTCATTTTTTCGGGAAGGTCGAGGGACTTTTCGCAAATGATAACCGGGGCGGGGGTCCGTTCTAGGATTGTTTTTTTTTCTTTATGGCCCGGGCTAATCCAAATCAAAGAGTTTTCGTTCTCTTCTCCAAGGGGCATCGTGTTTTGAATGTTCAGGTTTTCCTTGTCTCCAGAAATAGAGTATTCATCCACTAGGAAGCTTAATATTTTTTTTATGTTAATTTTTTCCATTTTTTAGGATGTTTAATGATTTGTATGTCATGGGCGCAGTTAATATTAAAAAATCCAACGGATAACCTCAAAGGCTTCTGCATATTTGGCGTTCACCTGCACCCCCCTTGTACGGGCCAGGCTAGTTATATATTCTTTTGAAGCATAATACCTAGTTTTTTGGGAGTTATAAGCATCTAGTGCAAAAATTTTTTGTTCAAGGTGTTTTTTGCTAAGCTTGATATAACATTGATTATGAAAGGTGAGGTTATTCCAAGGAATCTCGTAACTTAAAATAGTGGTATGCTTAAATGCCCTTAAGCCTTCGTTAGCAACCGTAGAATGATCCTGGTGCAAATCTTGTGGGGCAGGCATAAACAAGATATCCGGGTTTATTTCTTTCTTAAGTTTTACCAGCTCTTCAAGGATATCTTGCCTTATATAGTTTAATTTTCTAACCTCGAACCCGAAAATTATAAGGTTTTCTGGCTTAATACCCAATCGCTTGGTTGCTTCTTTTACTTCTTTTTCCAGTATATCTTGTGGCAGTCCCTCGGGTACTGATTTTTTAGCGGTAGAAAAGGCAATATAATGAACTTCTGCACCTTGTTCAATAAACCTGGCAATGCTGCCGCCGCAGCCAAATTCCCCGTCGTCGGTGTGCGGGGCTAAAACCAAAATTCTTTTTTTATCCATACAATAATCATCTGGTTATTTAATTTTTTTTTTCAAACAAGTTAATTATTCTTATCGCTTGTTTCTCTAATTTTCCAAAAGTAAAAAAAAGGAAATTAAAAGTTAGCACCTTACTATTTTAATAAATATAATTCTATATTTGTGGTACGAAACAAGATTTTTAATGAAAATATCTTAAAAAATATAACAAATTATGTTTAAAAATAATAAATATAAACATCCGTATATTTTTGCAAAAAAAATAAAAGCGTACTTAAAAAAACCTTCTTTAATAATTTCGCATATAAAAGTATTGAAATTAAACAAGAAACTCGAAAACCAGTTTATAAAGGCATTATTTGATAGCAAAGAAGAGTATAATTCTTACAAGAAAGAAATATTGAATTCTGGTTTGGTCGTCGAAATTAATAAAAAAAGAAATTTGTATGAAAAAATTGTAAAAGGCAAAAACGTAAGCGGGCTGAACTATAATATGGGTGCTGTAAATATTCCGGTAGGGATTAGGTTATACTGTCTTGTTAGAAAATACAGACCCGAAATATTAGTAGAAACAGGGGTTTGTAATGGGGTTTCAACGGCTTTTTTACTGAAAGCTATCGATAAAAATCAAAAAGGGAAATTACATTCAATTGATTACCCTGAAATAGAAGGGCAAAATTATATACAAAATGAATTTTGGGAGGGGAAAGGAGGGGCAGCGATCCCTGCAAATAAAACCTCGGGTTGGGTCATTCCTGAACACCTGAAAAATAATTGGGAATTAATAGTAGGAAAAAGTCAGGAAAAGTTACCTCAATTGATACAAAATATCAAACAAATTGATTTTTTCATGCATGATAGTGAACATACATACGAATGTATGATGTTTGAATTTGAAAAGGCCTATGAAATTTTATCTGAAAATGGTTTTATTTTATCCGATAACATAACTTCTAATAATTCTTTTTACGATTTTTGCGATGAAAAGGGTCTTATTCCTTTCAAGTTTAGTCAAATAACTGGCATTGCTCTTGACCGGGAAAGAATTCGGGGTTAATGCATGAAATAATATGATTTGTTTAGTACTTGATAGTACCTGTTTTCTAAAAATGATTAATTTATGCATTTATCAGGGGTGTATTTATGCCCAATTGAAACGCTTTTATTAAATTTTCTTCATGGGTGTAGGTGGTAAAGGATAAACGAAAAGTGAAATATTAAATACCTTTTATTTTATTTTGATCTTGGAAAAGTTTTTTTTCCAGTTTCTGGGATCTCTCCATTTTTGCCAAGCACCTTTTAACCTTTCAATCTCGATTTTTTCATAAAAATTAAAGAAATAAAGAATGACAGGGAATGAGAATATTGATAATAGTTTTATCACTAGCCTCGGGACTATGCTCATCGTGTTCACGAATACAAAGGAAGTAATGATTATTAACATGCTGGTTAAGGCCATAAGAATGATTCTTTTTATCTCGTAAGGGACAGGGTAATATCTTTGAGCGTATTTGAAGATAAAGGAAAAGAATGCAAATTGCGTTATCAAGGCAGCAATGGCCCCGCCAAGTACACCAAAATAGTTTACCAATATAATATTTAACCCGATATTAACAGTTGAAATCAAAATTGTTAAGGATGATATGATTTTTGTTTTTTTCTTGATGATAAGGCCAAAATTTGCATTTTTTCTAAGTAACTCGAACAACTGGGTGAAACACAGCAAAGGCACGATCTGGTAGGCGTTATAATAACCGGGATCCTGAGCAACAACTTTTATGAATTCTTTGCTGAAAAGGGAAAGAAACAATAGGAGGATAATAAAACCATAAGCCGTGTAAGTCATTATCTTAGCATAAAATCTTCTGTTGCCTTCCTTGTCCATCATTTGTAGCTTGAGGGGCATTAAAGCAGACGACAAGGAATTAATGATAAATAATTTTAATATATTGGCTATTTTGAAACTCAGGCTATATAAACCCATGCCTTCTAACCCAACAATATACCTTACAGCGTAACGGTCGGTAACCACCAGGAGCACGCTGCTGATTGATGATATTGCCAGGGGGTAGCTAAACTGGATCATTTCTTTTAAGATAGATCTTTCAAAAACCGGGATAATATTTTTTAAGATAAATTTAGCATTAATTGTTATGAAGAGAATAAACCCAAGTACCTGGGCTTGAAGGATTCCCTCTATTCCTTTTCCCTTAATCACGATAAAATATATTGTAAGGGACATGGTAAAAACAAGTTTTATTATATTAGTAATGCTGAACCGTAAGGGTTTTCTTTGTAATCGCATTAATGATAACAAGAGCTGTGTAATAACTTGTAAGCAGGCACTGGTAATTAAAAGAATGAAAAGGGCCGTGTATTCTTTAGAACCTAGCAGAATAACAGCGAATTTTTTAGCGAAAGGGACAAACAGGATAAACATCGTGAATGATGCAATTAATAGAGAAACAAGGACAGTGAAAAAAATGGATTTTTGTTTATATTTATATTTTTTATCCCAATACCACCTGTTCAATGCCTGGTATAATGAAAAACTAAAAGCGGCGATCATTAATTGGGTAGTGATCTCGATCGTACCAAGGATACCGTATTCCGATAAACTTAATTTGCTGGTGTACAAGGGTAGTAAAACCAAGCCAATAATCTTGGTAGAGATATTTCCAAGGCTATAAATAAAGGTGTCCTTGGTAGCCATTTTAATATTGTTCAACATTTTTCTTAACCTTTTTGTTTTATCCAAGTTATGGCATGTGCTTAGGCTTTAAAAATTAAAAAAGTGATATATTTTTTTTCTTATAAGTGAATAATGCGATTTTGAGTACGTTTCCCACTTCTTGGCCATTGTATAAAAGATATCTCTTCCAGTTAATTTATACATGCTTTTTATCTGGGGCACATGAATTTTGTTATGGTAATTATATGAAGCGAGTTTCTTGTTTATACTGTAATAAGACCAAAAACCAGAATCGTATTTAGGTAGGGCGTTTTGCAAGGTTTCTATACATTTTTGCCAAATCTCCAGAGCTTCTTTTGATCGGGTAAGCTTGTAATAATCATATATACCCCATATGGCAAAGATGTAGCCATTTAATACATGATTAGGAGGAAATTTAGGAGCTTCTTCAAACCATAAACCATGCTTGTCTTCGTACCTGAAACCGTGCTTTTCTCCTAAAGGGGTTTTAAAACTATTAAAGGTTTTTTGAGCCATCTCAAAATATTTTTCTTTTCCAGATAATAGCAAGGCTCTTGAGAAAACCGATAGTATTTGTCCTTGGTACATGCCCGAGACCCAGTTCTTGTTGTCTGAAAAAGAGGGAATATGAAAAGGGAACGGGAATAATAGCTTATTATTATTCTCTTGGCCGTTATGTTCAAACCAAGAGACCTGGCTCCAAAACTGATTAAGATAATAATTATCGCGGTTTTCTAGCCAGTTATCAAAATACCCGATGGCCCCTTGTGCAATGGGGCAGGGATGATAAAAAAAACTACTGGTGCCAATTCCTTCTAATTCTCTCTCGTCTAGCTTAAAAAGTTTTATTATTTGGTCTTTTTTCCGGGCGATTATACCATCTTTGTCTAATAACAAGCGTTCATTCCGCTTAAAGTTTGAAAACTTTTTTTTATATATGGGAATATAATACTTGAATTCTTGAGGGTTCATTAGTATAAAAATTTGTCTATTTTTCGAATTAGTGGTGGCAAATTTACAAAACGGTTTATATCGTTCCACCTGGGCAGGGCGAAAATATCGTCCCCTTTATTGATTTTTGCTCTCCTGGTGGTGACAGCTCCTTTGTAACCAGCTTCCCTGGTCATCTTCTTTATAGTTTCGTTAAAATGTCCGTAAGGATAACAAAAAGTGTCCACTGGGATATTTAATAATTTTTCCAGTAAGACCTTGCTTTTTTTGATTTCTTCCTGGGCTTGGGCGAGGTCGTTAAATGTCAATGACACATGCGACAAACTGTGGCTTCCAAATTCTATTAAGCCGGAGGCATGCATTTCTTTTACATGTTTTTTGGTTAGATAAGAATGCTTGATGTCTTTTGCCGGGTTATAATCTTCGGGCAATATTTTTTGTGGCTTTTCGCGGTTATACGAGAAATACTTGGATTTTCCGATATAATTGTATATTAAGAAAATAGTTGCTTTCGCGTTGTATTTTTGCAAGATAGGAAAGGCGTTATCATAATTATCCAAGTATCCATCATCGAAAGTAATGGCTATTGATTTTTTAGGAAGCATGATATTTCCTTGGCACCAGGAAATTATTTCGGTAAGGGAAGCTATATAGTACCCCCGTTGCAATATGTATTTAATTTGATCCTCGAAAAATGATGTTGTGGGGGATGGATCAATCTTTCGCTCAATGTCATTTACCCGGTGGTAATATAAAATGGGAATTTGATCTTGGTTAAAGAAGTTATCTATTAAATTAATTACTTTAAGGATTGGTTTTTTCATGACAATTTTTAATAAACTTTACCATTGAAGTTTGTTAATTTCTGTTTCTAAAAGGCGGAATTCCACATCGTTTAATTTTCTCGTGTTGTTAGCTTTTAAAACTGGTAAACTTGCATTTTCTCTTGTTTGTTGTTCCTTTCCAAGTAGGTGATGGACTCGTTCCATGGAGGTTATGGTTTCGTTGCAAACTTGTTCGTACGAGAGCGAGATGCAATGGCTGGAAGGGAGCCGTGCTAAATTTTCCTCATAAACAGTAGACAAAGCATGAACATACAAGGCAGCCTTTTTAAAATCATCCTTGCAGTCTTGAATTTTTTGATAATTGAATGGTTTAATCCTATTCATCCATATGTTTTCAAAATCTTGTTGTGTTGAATGTGCTTCAAGTATTAAAGATTGGGCAATGTATAGCGGGTTTCGCTTGTAAAGGATAAATCTTGCCCCCGGGAATACCTCGTGGAAGCTGGGAAGGTTGTTCCCGACTACAGACCCCTTAAATAAAATATTTTTTTGATATTTATTAATGACAGCATATAATTGTCTATATAACCCCTCCTGTTGCCTTGGACTGAATAAATTTGCCCCCTCTGAATAATAGGCTAATTGTTTGCTATGTTGATCCCAGAATACTGGGTATTGGTTTGGTGCATGAAGCCCTCCTTCCAGTGTATTGCCCCTGGAGGAGCGAAAATTATCGTGGGGTTTAGCATTAAAGATCTTTTGGCTTAACCAAAATCCCATGAAAGGGTTTTCCCTGCAAAAAAACACGAGATTGTCAGGATAAAGGATGTCAAAATAGTTGCTGATAATTTGAAATAGCAGCGTGGTTCCCGAGCGTGGAACACCAATAATAAACACGGGTTGTCCTTTCTCAGGCAACGCAGAATATTTTCTAGTAGCTTTTTGCTGGAAGAATTGAATAACAGGAGCCGTATATTTTAGCGTCCTTCTTATTAGGAAATATTTCACTCGAATATATTTTTAGTTGAACATTAATAATCAATATTTTATATTTA
>CAZKIR010000148.1:0-8908 GCA_964552835.1 uncultured Bacteroidales bacterium | reverse complement strand
TCTGAAAACATCGTAATATCCGACTGCATATTACGTTCGCATTGCAACACCTTTAAAATTGGCACCGAAACGCATGGCGCCATTAAAAATGTCGTTTTGTCAAACTGCGTTATGGGCGCCGCTGAACACAAAAAACTTGATGGTTTTTGGGATGTCGGCATTAGCGGGATTTCTTTACAATCGAACGATGGCGCTATTGTCGAAAACATTACCATCACCAATGTGACGATTGACAGCATGATGGCGCCTTTTTTCATCCGCTTGCAGGACAGGGGCAGAAAAGTGGAAGAAAGCCAGGAAGAGCCACCCGTGGGGACATTAAGAAATATCCGCGTCGCGAACGTTACGGCCACCAACATGACCGCGATGGCATCATCAATTACCGGTGTGCCCGGTTATTACCCGGAAAACATTGAATTTGAGAATGTAAGCATTCATACTGTCGGCGGGGGGACAAAGGAAGAAGTAAACACGGAAGTGCCCGAGTTAAACGGTTCTTACCCGGACGCTTACATGTTTAAAACAGACTTACCTGCATACGGGTTTTTCATCAGGCATGTCAAAAACATAAAATTCAAAAATGTAAGCATTACCGTAGGCAGCGATGACGCCAGGCACGGCATAGTATTGGAGGATGTAAGGGACGGGTACTTTTCCGAACTGTTTTTGAATGGGAAAAACAGCCATTTTTCAGCCATTAAGAAGACCGATTTAAAGAATGTAATATTTAACGATATATTCTTTAAAGCGCACCCGTCAAAGATGAATGAATAATACACAAAGGAGTTATAGCGTTTCTTTAGTGTGGATTCATAGACATATTATTTTACCCTTCGGAACCAGGGCAGCACATCAATTCCTGCGTCGACTGTTTGTACCGAGGGCCCTTCATGAATTTTTCCTTTGACGCTTTTCCATTTTCCTGGCGGGAAAACAACTTCCCGGCTTACTGCCCCTTGTTCAAGGACGGGGGCAACCAGGATAGCAGGGCCTAACAAGAATTGATCAATAATCTTTTCATATCCATTGCCGGGAAACTCGTATTCCAGGGATCTGACAATGGGTTCCCCGGTATGCGCGGATGCTCTTGCAAGTTCCAAGATTTCACCGGACATACTGGCATGAAGGCGCGACATCTCAACACAAATCTCCAGGTTTTCCTTGTTTAGGATGCGCCAGGGGGCAGCCGAGAACTGCATCATTGGCATAAGCGCGTGGCACTGGGCAGACCTCACCACCAGTTCCTGGTCAATTTCTTCGAGATCGATAAAAGACAAGTATTCCCCTCCCCCAATCATATCAGGGCAGGTAAATGAGTAGCCCATTAACCCTTGGGTTATGATCCCGGGCACGAGTTTCTGCAAATCTTCCCAGTTATGTTTTTTATCCCATAAGCGCATGGCCACGGGTTGCCCACCCATTTTCCAGGCAGCCCTGTACTCGTTGTACTTGTATCCCGTGCCGAGTTTTACAAACAACTCGGAATGTTCGTTTGGTGTAATATCTTTCTTGTAGGATGAAGCTTTTGTTAACATACGTTCACCAGAATAATGGACAGCATCTCCACCATCCAGCTTAAAGCCATCCACGCCATATTCTTCCTGTAAATAGTTTAGTTGCTCTTTAAACCATTTATACCCTTTTGGGTTTGACAAGTCAACCACGTTACTAAAACCGTCCCACCATTGCATAACCGCGGGGAAATCAGGATTCTCCGCGTTCACTATCCAAATGGTATCCTCTTTATTCGAGTAATCAAGCCATTGTTTTTTCCAGAAGGGCCCGTTGGGCGAATAATAAGGGCAAACCCATAACATCACTGTAAACCCCAGTTCTTTTAGTTCTTTCATCATCCCTTTCGGATCGGGAAAGGCAACCGGGTCAAACTCGTAATTACCGTAATCTTTGAACCACCCTTCATCGATCATTAGCACACCGGGGCCAAAACCACTTTCCACTATGTTTCGCGCGTAGTCTAACAACCCTTCCTGGTTTTGATAATAAGTGAACTCTATCCAGGAGTTAAACTGGGGTTGGGTGAAAAGCATTTCGCCGGGTATTTTCCCGCTTGGCGGAAAAAAATTCTTGCTACAATACAAATACGCGTCCTTTAGGGTATTCCCGGCTGTCCCCGAGAAAAATTCCCCTAAACTGCTTTCGCAATGGATTTCACCATCATTAAAAGAAAACAGAAAGGGCTCTTCATTCCATATATACCTTCCTTTACTTGAAATTAACAAGGGTTGGCCCTGGTTGAACTTGGTATTGCCATAAAAATCAAAAGAATATTCATTGCTAGATACCAGGGGGAACAAATGCCCGTCAGTAATTACACCGGCCCACCAATGTTCATTTTTTTCTATAGCTACATTCAGTTGATATGGCTGTGAGAAAACAATAAACGAACACAATGAAGTGATCGCGAATAGGATAATAGCTTTTTTCATCTGGTTATCTTTTTATGTACAATGGTCAAATGGAACCGCATGACAAAAATAATCATTTTCGTGTGTGTGAATAATTATTTTTATCATGCTTGTTTCATATAATTTTTTCAATGAGTTTGCTTTACAAACTTGGCCTTTGAACCATCTCGCGGGCAATATATGTAATACATCCCATCGGACAGTCCTGATATATCAACCGGGACGGCCTTCGCGTATGAATGGCCTGATGAAACCAACGAACCTTTTATATCAAAAATTTTCCATGCATTATTTAAGCGCTAAATCGGATAGCTCATCATTGTTGAATTCCTTTTATCTCAAATAATTTCCCATCATATTCTTTCGTGATTTCCACGTTGAACCCTTTCGATTTTAGTTCCTTTCCTGTCATTTCGGCAAGTGGTTTGGAGGATCTGGCAGGTATAACCTGGTATACCGTTTTTTCATCAAGCCCGTGCACCGTGACCCTTCTTTCGGTTTCAACAGCCCCTTGCTTAAATACGCCAATGATGCCGCCTTTTTTGGTTTCCAGGTTAATACGGGCCCAGCCGTCCCAATGCCCTTCCATAGGTTCGCCATAGCCCGGGAGGTCCTGCCTGTAGAGCATATAATCGTATTTTTCCTGCATCCGGTCTAACCAAACCGACCATGTTTTGACGATGGCCCTGTCTTTTTTGCTGACTTTTGTTAAGTCTCCCAATAAAATTGGCAAACTTCCCGCGAGTGATTTGATAGATAGTTCATACATGGGGTCGTTTAGTGTAAGGTTGCCGATAACCAATGCACTTGCCGGGATAACCGGTGAACGCCACCAGGCCATTTGCCTTATGCGCAAACTGCCCACGGGATTGGGGTCTTCAATATTCGACAGCCAGTCCCCATCGGCATGTTTCACTATCGCGTAATCAATTAATTGCAACCTGCCTGCTGTCTCAAAGGTACAATCGATAAATAATTCCGGGGCTTCTTCATGCAATTCGTCAAACAGTTTAAAACACCGGTCGTAAAGTACCCAAAACGACTCCTGGTGATTTTTATGATAGGGGTGATCTGTCGCGTAGCAACCGGCATTCTCAACATCATTGATATAAGCGCTGGTAACAATTGATAAATCTAGTTTCGCGTAAGTAAGGCCATACTCGTTGACATACCGTAAAATGGTTTCCTTAATATAATCATACCAATCTGTACCAAAGCAGGCTGTGTTGATTTCCTGGTCAGGATTGTGAAGGTTCGTGGGGTTCCCGTTTTTATTTTCCACGAACCACCCGGGGTGTTCGCGGTAAACGGCACTGGTAGGATGTGCTGAGGTAAGGCTGATCCAGAAACCAGGTTTCATCCCCTTTGATTTGGCATAATCAAAAACCGGTTTTAATCCATTGGGGAACTTATCCTTGTCTATTAACCAGTCGCCGCACTTATCGCCCCAGGCTAAATCGTCATTATTTTCTGAATCAAGGGTATACCATCCTGCATCAATAATAAATTTTTGAAATCCACAATCGGCGGCTGCATCAATGGCTTTCATCATTTTTTCTTCTGAAAGGTCCCCTCTGTACGGATTCCATGTATTGTATACAAATACAGGCTTATCTTTTTTACCGGCCAGTCGTTGTCCCAAATGTTTGGCCAAAAACAGGTTTAAACTGCCGTTCAGGGCTTCCCGTGGATTGTTGGCATCTTGAAACAAGCAGAGAAAAGTATACGGTGAATCCCAGCTTTTTCCCGCGCCAATATATTTGGCAAAAGTATATTCCTGGGCAGGGTGTGTTAACCCGATTTCTGTCCTGTCGCCATCCACAAACACTCCCGTTCTTTTTAAAACACCGGGTGATTCATTCCCCAAAACAATGCCATTTTTATTCTCGAAATTATACATCACAACAGCTGGATCATGCCAGTTCCCGATATAAGGGCCAAGTTTTTTCTGGCGGGCGTAATTGGTGTACGTCCATGTTTCGGTTTGCTTCCAGGGGATGTAAAAATCTTCAATATTCAATGCCTCGATTTTAACCTCTTTCTGCCCCTTATTAATAATTGACATGTTTTTGCGTATAACGGGCAAATCAGGATAGGTTATGAAATGCAACTTGACTTCCAGGTTTTGGTTGACCTGTTCTTTTCCTGTTAATTTTAAGGTCGTTAAAGTTCCTTTAAAAGGTGCCTTTTTCTTTTCAGAATGAATAACTTCCCACTGTTGATTTCCGGAAATTAATTCTCCATTTGCCAAAAAAGCAAATTCTCTGTTTATTTCTTCTTCATCCATGTAGTTCAAAGAATTTCCTGAAAACCCCAAGAAGGTAGTGTTACATGAATTGTTGTTAATGGCAATGCTACGTTTCACCATACCGTTATCTATGGTAACTTGCTGTACTTGGCTGTCATTTGCCCTGGAAATTAAAGGTATGCAATAAAGGATGATGATCAGGCCTATGCAATTAATTTTCAACATAACTTTTATTGTTGCAAAATTTGAATATTACTTACAAACATATCCGGTTTTTATTTTTAAGAGGGTAACAATTTTGATATAAAAAGAAGTATTTTGGCTTTTCCGCGCTAACATTTTGGATGCCCTGGCTGACAAGGATAACATAAATACCGCCTGCCATTTCACCGGAAAGGTGGATGATCATTTTTTTCCTATTACTACCAAATCTGTCTTGCTACATGGTTATCCGCCAGGTAGCTTCCATTTCTACTACACTTGTTCCCTTATCATTGCAACCAGCTACAAGAATCAGTGCCAGGAAACCATTATATAATCTTTGTTTCAGGCTTGTCCAGATTAATAGATTATTTCATATCTTTTTCTATCTGTTCCAGAGTCTTTCCTTTTGTCTCGGGCAACTTGGTTTTAATAATAAAATAACCGATCAACAACAGGCCCCCATAAACATAGAAAGGAAATGAAATGCTAACCTTATTCATAAACGGGAAAAGGTATATTAACAAGAAACTGCCAATCCAGAGTGCCGAAGTGGAAAGAGAGACAGCCATGCCCCTTATCCTGTTGGGAAATATTTCTGATATTAACACCCAGGTCACGGGCGCCAGGGTAAATGAATAGAACGCCACAACCAGTAACACGAGGACAATCATTGATATACCTGTTACCTGGAATTCATAAAGGACCCCGAGCAGAATTTCAGAAAGGCCCATTCCAATACATCCGGTCAGCATCAGCCATTTTCTTCCTACGCGGTCAACCAATCCCAGAGCAATAAAAGTAAAAACAAGCATAACAGAACCTGTTATCACGATATTTAACAACAAGTCGCCCACCTGGTAGCCGGCTTGTGTAAAAATTTCCTGCGCGTAATAAAAAATGGTGTTATTGCCCGACCATTGCTGAAGAAAGGCCAAAAACATGCCCAAAAGAACAATTTTAAAGCTTACCGGGTTGGCAAGGGCTTTAAAATTAATACCCGGTGTTTCATCTTTCAAGGTATCTTTAATACCTGAAAGGCTGGTTTTTACATAATTTTCATCGCCGAGTTTGCGCAAGACCTTTACCGCTTTGTTTTCTTTTCCTGCCTTGATAAGCCACCTGGGGCTTTCAGGTATTAAAAAGGCAAGGATAAAAAATAACACGGCAGGGAAAGACGCTGCAATGAACATCCATCTCCATCCATACTGGCCGTTCCATGTATCTACCAATGCTGCTCCCTCGAGACCTTCAGGAATGGGCTCGGCAATAATGAAGTTCATAAATTGGGCCAACAATACCCCAATTACTATAGCCAGTTGGTTCAGGGACACGAGTTTGCCCCTTTTTTCAGCAGGCGCTACCTCGGCAATGTACACGGGTGATAAATTGGATGCCAGCCCGATAGCTATTCCATTAGAAATCCGGCTTATGATAAATTCCGGAAAGGTACGGGCCAAACCGGTGGCTACCGCGGTTATGATAAAAAGAAACGCGGCCAGGATAAGTGGCCTTCTCCGTCCGAATTTATCGCTAAGGAACCCGGCAGAGAGTGCCCCGATAAGGCACCCCAATAGGGCACAGCTCATGGCCCAGCCTATGGCACCGGTGTTTTCATCGCCTGTAAGGTGAAAATATTCCTGAAAAAAGGGTTTGGCCCCGCCAATTACAACCCAATCATAACCAAATAACAACCCGCCTAAAGCTGCTGTTAGTGAAATTGCCCATACGTATTTCATGTTAAAAGTATAATTCGAATCCATACTATTTTATTCTTTTTAGGAGTTAAAAACTATTATTTACTTGGTGTTTTTGATAAGGCCGCACCCGGTTAGTGCCTTACCAGCATCTTTCGCACGGAAAAATGGTTATCAAAACGGACAAGGACAACATAAATGCCGCTTGCCATTTCGTCGGGAAGGTGAATGGCCAGCTTGTTCATATTGCTACCGAAATGGTCTTCTTGCAAGCTTATCCGCCCGGTGGCGTTCATTACTACAACCTGTGTAATTTTGTGGAAAGTATTGTTCTGAATGAAAAAATAATCGCCAGCCGGATTGGGATAGACGCGGACCTGGCGGGCCATTTGTTCGGGTAAATTAATGGAATTGGTCACCGAATCAACCACTGAAACCGTTTTGTATGCTGCGCGGGTTAACGCGTGGTTGTCTTCCGCCACCAGTTCGAGGGTGATGCTGTCACCGGGCTGCAGGTTGCCACCCGGGATATACACGTGCGTGTATGACGGTGCGGTGAATGTTTTTATCGGCAAATCATTGATAAACAGTTCGGCAGAAATAATGGTGCCGTCATCATCGTATACCGATGCTTCAATGGTCAGGGTATCATTCAATGGTAAGCTGTCGCTGCATTGGATGGTTGCATGTGGCGTTACCCCTTTAATGAACGATATATCGTTGATGTATACCGGAATGGTTGAAATGCCCGGCATTAATTGCAGGTTTATCCTTCCTGAAACGCCCGGGCTAACAGTGTACCTAAAGTTTTTTTCCCTGGTAGATAGAGGCATTATGTCTTCTGCTAATTTATTGTCGCCTATTTTCATATCGAAGTGAAAATTCCGGTCATCATCGGCCAGGACATTAAATTCAAGCTCGTACATCAATTCATCGCTTACATAGCGGTCAAAACGATTGGCTATACCAATTCCCCAGTAGTTCTCTGGGTTTTCGATGTTCGATACCAGTTTAAGCATGCCTTCTCCTTTATGCTCTACAATTTCAAAGCTTCCCTTGTCCTCGCCCCACCTGTACATCCATTCCAATTGTTCAGTTTCAAATTCATGATTAGGTACTTGCTGTTCA
Source organism: uncultured Bacteroidales bacterium (assembly GCA_964552835.1). GTDB lineage: Bacteria > Bacteroidota > Bacteroidia > Bacteroidales > CAYFUP01 > CAZKIR01. The sequence continues at coordinate 1,208 of CAZKIR010000148.1, read as the reverse complement.
CCGATGGCATAATCCTTTCGTACATGAAAAACAATGGTGTCGGAAAAAACACTGTCCGAACCATTGTCCACGGCCAGGGCATAGAAACTATATTTTCCTATACCCGGGGGCATCCAGCTAAAAGTGTAAGGGGCGGTGGTTATTTCCCCCGCCAGGGTATCGGCCAGGTAAAAACGGACTTTTGATATGGCCCCGTCATGATCGCTTGCCGTTGCCCTGAACACCATCTCCTCGTTTTCGAAATACGTGCTGTCGGGGCTGGGGTTAAGCACTTCCATTACCGGCGGGCGGTTGCCAACCCAGATGGTGCGGGCACCGGAGGTGCCCCTTTCCGAGGCCGAATCAACGGCCACGACATGCAGGGTGTATTTCCCGTCTGCCGGTGAAGGCCAGGTAAATGAATAAGGCGCTTCCACATCAAAGCCAACAAGGCTGTCGTTCACATGAAACAACACGCTGTCAACCCCGGCAGCCACCTTTTGTGCAGTGGCTTCTATGATTACCTCATTGCCCGATTCGAAAATGGCGCTATCGGCCGGTGTGGTGAGCCGGACGGTGGGCTTAACATCACATTTTTTCCCGGAGCCAATGGTGCCCAGTTCACAGGCCATTGGGGCCATGCGGTTGGCGTGGTCGGTAGTGGGGCCGCCGCCAATGCTGTCAGGAACGTTTTTTAATACCAGGTATAATTCATTAAAAAGCTTGTTCACATCATCAAAAAATGCGCCACTGGTGAAACAATCATTACCTTTCATGTCATTTAGAATAACCTCTTCCTCGGCGCAAAAATAATGAGCATTCCATGCCGCGTCTTCCACAACGTAAGCGCCATAATCGCGCAGGGCATCAAAAAGTTTAGCGGCTTCCGGGGTTTTAAGGTTTAGTGAAGATTTGCTTACTGATGGGGGAATGGCAAGTAATGTGCCCATTTCAAACTTGGGGTTCGTGCCCGCGTAGTGAGCGGGATTGTCTTCGTTACCCGCGTAACTATCTGCTGCTTTGGCAGGCCACCTGTACCCGGGGGTGCTTTCGCTTTCATCATAATATAAATACTTATGGCCATAAATGCACAATGTTAAAGCGTGGCGTATCGGATCAGGCCCGGTCAGTTCGCCTTCTCGTAAAGCCCCGCCTATAGCGCTCATACCCGTGGCGCCATGGCCATGCCCACCATTTTTATTAAGCCCTTTACTAAACAGGCTTTCATC
>CAZKIR010000147.1:0-8915 GCA_964552835.1 uncultured Bacteroidales bacterium | reverse complement strand
ATTTTTGGTATAGGTAATATTATAATTAAAAGAAAAATTCCAGGGCACGTTAAAATCAGCGTAATCCTCCCAGGGGTAAGAACTGGTTTCCCTTGTTTTACCCTGGCTGGCTTGCGCGGATTTCCATGAAGCGCTCACGCTTACCTGGTTGCGTGTTATCCTTGGCAGCTCGAAACCATCTTCCCACACGTACCGGTTTACTACTTGTATGTTCTCTCCAACGGAATCCAGGGCATACATGTTGGCCTTGCCCGTGTACCGTATGTTAATCTTCTTGAACAGGCTTGTGCGGGCAGAAATAGAGATAGGCGACCAATTCATGGAATCGGCAAAAATATTATAAGATGTATTAAAATTAAGGTTATCGATCAATTTCACTTTCCTGCTCTTGTTCGTGGTATCATCGGGTGTACGGACTTTCATTTCCACGTTATTGCGCAAGCTAAGCGAAAGGCTTCCGCTTTCGCGCGCGATAGACGGGGTGCCATAGATACCATTGGCATAAATGCTGTATTCCTGTTCACGGCCATTTTCCTCGTTGGTGATCGTGCGATAGTAATCAGGGGCCAACCGTTCGATATCCGGGACTAATGACAAGCTAATGGAAGGATCGAGCACGTGGCGGATGGCCTCAATTTTTGATCCTTGTTTGAAGGTATACATCCCGTACATGGTGGGCGTGGCCGAGAAGCTGACAGAAGGCCTGAAACCGTGGGCGTATCGCATCCCGGGCATGGTATCGGTAACGATTTTGCCATAGGTTTCTCCCCGGAAAACAGAATCAACCTGCCATCGTTTTTGCACGTGATCCGGGTATAACATCCCCTCGTATTGCAAGTTGGGCGTAATATTAAACACTTTAAAGAATTTAAAATTCGTGCTCACGGGCACGCGATGGTGAAAACCGTTCTGGATATCTTGTATTTCAAAATAATTAAAAAACAATGAATCCTGGCTTTTCATCCGGTTTTCAAGATTGGCAGAATAACTTAATTGAATGTTCTCGTACCATTTCATCTCGCCCGAGCGGTTTTTTCTCCGGAAAGGGTATTGACGGTTCATGCTAAAGGATACATCCGGCAAGGTAAAAGATATCTCGTTGTTCCGGCTGTTCTGGTTATGGCGCAAGTTTGCCGACAAGTTAAACGGGCTATCGGGCCATGAACGGCTATAAGAGATACTGGATGATTTTGAATTGTCAAGATAGCGTTCGGGGTTCCGGTAATCATGGTTCCTGTCGAAAGTACTGGTGCTAAGGTTCACGTTTGATGAAAAACGCTGGTAAGGATGTGCTTTCGCGTCTTGCGAGTGGTTCCAGCGCAGCGAGAAATCATTTGACCGTTGAAAATCGCCCGGGATATCACGGTCGCCCGTGGCATTGGAATAATAACGCAAGCTCAGGTTCCCGTTAAAACGGTACCTTTTCTTGTAGCTTACCTCGTTGTTCACGCCCCAGGTACCTTTGGAATAAATATCACCATCTATTTTCCAGGCCAGGTAATCGTTGAACGCGAAATAATATCCCCCGCTCAGGTAAAAACCCCTGGCTACTTCTTCCCCGTAATCGAAAGACGTCAAGCCCGAGCTGTGGCCCTTGGTATTCGGGAAAAAACCAAAGGGGATCATGGGAAAATACAAGGGCACGTCTGCAATGACAAGGTAAGCGGGCCCTGACACAATTTTATCATCAGGGATAACCTTGGCCTTGGTAAGGGCGATATAAAAGTGGGGATGTTCCTTGTCGCATGTGGTAAACTTGCCATGCACCATATGAATTTCCTTGTTAGGATGGCGCTTGGTCTGCTCGCTGTGCAAATACCCTTCTGATTGTTCGGAATAAACCTTCCGGATAAACCCCTTCTTGGTTTTAAAATTATACCGCATCTCTTCGGCCTTAAACTCTTCTTTTCCCTCTTTAAACTCGGGATCCCCCTGTATTTTGCCAATACTATCGGGCAGGCCCTTGGCATAAAGCTGGTTCTTGTCTAAATCGAGTTCCACGTATGCAGCCTTTAAATCCATGTCAGTATACAAGATTTCCGCACCCTGGTACAAGAATATTTTTTTAGATTCCAAGTCAACTATCATCGAGTCTTCAGAAGAATATTCAATATTCCCTTCCAGCATCGCGTTAGAAGGAGCACGGGCACCCTGGCCATTACCCCGCGGCACGGGGGGCTCCGCGTCCATCGTGGTGGTATCCGTTTCAGGGGATATAATTACCGGGGCATTACCGTCTATCGCGAGCCCGTTTTCGAGAGTATCACCGTGCATGATGGTATCTTGCAAGGCAGGATGGGGAAAATAATAATTATTGCCCATTCCCGTTTGAATATTAAAGCAAAAGGACAGGAACAACCAAACCCCTTGATAAAAAAGATGTTTATGTGATTTGAAATACAACTTAATATTTTATTTTTGTACGAGTACGAAAAAAATCAAGCTCCAAAGCTAATTAAATTTTCAAACAGAAACATGTTGTCCGTCTAAATAATCTAGTTGCATATGGTAAAACGGGCTTTGATACAAAATCTTATACTCTCGCTACTTATTTTTGCCCCTATTGTCCCGGCCAAAGGGGACAATGATCACAAGATTGATATCGTGGTACTGGATGCCGGCCACGGGGGCAAAGACAGCGGGGCACGCGGGAAACATGTACAAGAAAAAGACATAGCCCTTTCGCTGGCTTTAAAAGTAGGCGGTTATATCCAAGAAAACCTGCCCGGTGTAAAGGTTATTTATACCCGTACCACGGATGTTTTCGTGCCTTTGCACGAGCGGGCAAGCATCGCGAACAATAATAATGCCGACCTGTTTATTTCTATTCACGTGAACGCGAACCCGAGCAGCCGGCCATATGGCACGGAAACCTATGCCATGGGCTTGCATAAATCAGAGGAAAACCTACGGGTCGCGCAACTCGAGAACTCGGCCATCCTTTACGAGGAAGACTACGAGGAAACCTATGACGGCTTTGACCCTAACTCGTCGGAATCCTATATAATTTTCTCCCTTATCCAGGATAAATTCTTGCTCCCTTACAGCCTTGATTTTGCCTCGAACGTCCAATACCAGTTCCGGGAAAAAGCCAATCGAAAAGACCGGGGGGTCAAGCAAGCCGGCTTCCTGGTATTGTGGAAAACGACCGTGCCCAGTGTCCTTATTGAAGCAGGCTTTATCAGTAACCTCAACGAGGAAAAATACCTGATGTCAGAAAAAGGACAGGATTATATTGCCTCGGCCATTTACAGGGCTTTTAAAGATTATAAAATAGCGTTTGAAGAAAAAAACAAACCCATTGAAGCCCGGCCGCCTTCCATTGCCTTTAAAGTACAGCTTGCCTCGGCCCAACAACCAATCCCCCTTGATTCCCCTTATTTTAAAGACATATCAAATATTGAAGAAATAGCAACAGGGGACATGTACAAGTATGCTGTTGGAAATGAAACCGAGTACGAGAAAATCTTAAGCTTAAAGGAAAAAATACAAAAAGATTTCCCTGGGGCCTTTGTTATCGCCACGGAAGCAGGCAAACCCATCCCCCTAAGCACAGCCCTGGAAAAAACAAAAGGGGGTTCAAGGTGAAAATACAAAAGGAAATATGGATAGGTTTCATTGCCGTTTTGTCGGTTGCCCTGTTAACGTGGGGCATGAACTACCTGAAAGGAAAAAATATCCTGAAATCCAGCAAGCTCTATTATGGCGTTTACGATAAAATTGAAGGCCTTCAACCTACTTCGCCCGTGCTGATTAAAGGCTACAAGGTAGGCCACGTGGAAGATATCCATTTTGATGACCCCGACCACCCGAAAAACCTTACCGTCGTGTTATCAATCCATGGTAAATTTAAAATACCCCGGCAATCGCGGGCAATTATTTTTAGTTCTGACCTGATGGGCACGAAAGCTGTTAAAATTGAATTAAGCGATAAGGGCACCTTTTATCAAGAGGGGGACACGCTTGTTACCGCTGTTGAAGCAGACTTAAAAGAACAAGTAAGTATACAGATGTTGCCATTAAAAAACAAGGCAGAAGATTTAATGAAGGAACTACAGGAAGCCATCGAGATAGTACGATATATCTTTAACGAGAAAACCCGTGAAAATATCTCCAAAAGCCTGGAAAGCGTGAAAACCACGATCGCGAACCTTGAAAGCACGAGCTTTACGCTGGACACACTCATGGAACGAGAACAAAAACGCCTGGATCAAATATTTTTCAACATAAGTTCCATTTCTTCGAACCTGAAAAACAACAACCAAAACTTGACCAATGCCCTGGAAAACATCTCGAATATTAGTGATAGCATAGCCCAGGCCGACCTGGCCACTACCCTGCACCAAACCAACCGGCTCATGACTGAAACCAGTGACATCATGGCAAAGATAAACCGGGGCGAAGGCACCATGGGATTATTGATACACAACGACACCTTATACCAGAACCTCGAGAAAACAACCGGCCAACTGGAAAAACTTGTTAAAGATATCCAAAACAACCCGCGAAAATACCTTCGTTTTTCTTTGATCAATATTAACAAAACAGGTAAGAATAAAGAAAATAAAAAGAAAGACACGAAAGGGGCACGATAAAACCAGAAATTCTTTACCTGAATTTTATCCTTTTTCTTTCAAATCAAGAATATTTAACTTTGATAATTTACTTTAGTTAATTTAACCTAAAGGTTTAATTAAGAATTTTTTAATCTATAATAATAGATAATTTATTGATTGTCAGTTCATTAATTTATTTTAAAAAAAATCAAAAATTAATCGGTTGATACTAATATTAATATAATATTTATTAAAAAGTCAAGGGCAAAAAGATTTTTTTTTTCCTTTTTTTTTCCCCAATTTCGATATTGAAAATCGTCGCGTTGTTAACTTCTTAAAACCTTAAACTATAAATGGATACTCAAAATCATGCCGAAATTTGGGACCGGTGTCTTAAAATTATTAAGGATAACGTTCCCTCGATTAGTTTTAAAACATGGTTTGAACCGATTGTTCCATTAAAACTGGACAATAAGATCTTGACCATCCAGGTCCCCAGTCCTTTCTTCTATGAATATCTTGAAGAACAATACATTAACATTCTCAGGAAAACATTGAGGAAAGAATTGGGATATGATGCTAAATTAGAGTATAGCGTAGTCATGGAAAATAACAATTACGCTTCAACTAATAGCAATAAACCCTATACGGTAAAGTACCCCACCAAGAACAAAACCGAAATAAAAAACAAGCCCGTGTCAGTGCCCTTGAAAAATACCGAGGAAAAAATCAAAAACCCTTTTGTAATCCCAGGTTTAAAAAAGCTGGAGGTAGACCCCCAGCTTAACCCCGCGTATTCGTTCTCGAATTTCGTGGAAGGGGAATGCAACCGGCTGGCCCGTTCGGCAGGGGCTGCCGTGGCAAACAACCCGGGCGGAACGGCTTTTAACCCCTTGCTTATTTACGGGGACTCAGGGCTGGGAAAAACACACCTGGCACAGGCCATTGGCATAGAAGTAAAAGAAAAACAACCTGACAAAACAGTATTGTACGTGAACGCCAGTAAGTTCCAAACACAGTTCGTGGAATCTATACGGAACAACAACAAGAACGATTTTCTCCACTTTTACCAGATGATTGACGTGCTTATCATTGACGATGTACACGAGTTTGCTGGTAAAGAAAAGACCCAGGATACTTTTTTCCATATTTTTAACCACTTGCACCAATCCGGCAAGCAACTGATCCTGACCAGCGACAAGGCACCGGTTGAAATGCAGGGCATGGAGCAAAGGTTATTGTCCCGTTTCAAGTGGGGGCTATCGGCAGACTTGCAAAAACCGGATTTTGAAACCCGCGTGTCAATCCTTCAGCAAAAAAGTTATAACGATGGCATTGACATGGAAAATGGTGTACTGCAATTAATTGCCACCAACATGGTCGACAACATCCGGGAAATGGAAGGGGCGCTTATCTCGCTCCTCGCGCAAGCAACCCTTAACAAGAAGGAAATCACGGTGGAACTGGCCAAATCAATGATTGAAAAATTGGTCAGGAATACCAAACGGGAAATATCAATCGAGCATATTCAAAAAACGGTGTGTGATTATTTCAACTTATCGGTCGAGGCCATGCAAATGAAAACCCGTAAAAGGGAAATCGTCCAGGCACGGCAAATCGCGATGTTCTTTTCAAAAAGCCTTACGAAATCATCATTGTCGACCATTGGCGTGAAAATCGGGGGAAAAGACCATGCCACGGTCCTGCATGCCTGCAAAACAGTAAACAACCTGGCCGACACCGACAAGCAGTTCAGGGGCCAGCTCGAAGAAATCGAAAAAAAACTAAAAATATAATATACATTGAAAAGCAGGTTCTTTTTTGAACCTGCTTTTTTTTAATCCTTTTTTAAAATATAGATATAGAAAAAATACAATGCTCTACTTGTTATTAAGCATTTTGTCATCTACCGGAATTTTCATCATATTCCGTATTTCTTCTTCCCGCCAATTAAATATCTTCAATATTATTATCATTAACTACCTCGTGGCCGCCCTTACTGGTTTTATTTTAAGCCAAACACCCGGTGGCCGTGCTAACATTCAATCCTGGATATGGTTAGCTTTCCTGATCGGCATATTATTTATCATCATGTTTTTCATGATTGCCGCTTCTACCGAAAAAGCAGGGGTAGCGGTTACTTCTATTGCCAGCAAGATGTCCGTGGTCATTCCCATTAGTTTTTCCATCGCTTACGATCCGGGGGACAACTTGACCCTTTTAAAAGCTACAGGGATAGGAATAGCAATGGTTGCTGTTTTTCTCACGGTCTATAAAAAGAGAAAAAAAAGATTTACCAACGAGTATTTTTTACTGCCCCTGGTCTTGTTTATGGGCCTGGGCATCGTGGACTTATTTATAAAATTGGCACAATACACGGCTGTTTCTGATACACGCTTGCCATTTTTTTCCACCATTCTTTTTAGTGTTTCGTTTCTTTGCGGGTTCCTGGTAAAGTTAACCAGAAAAGGGGGTTTGTCTGATCTTTTCCACGTGCCCACGCTATTCATGGGCAGCTTGCTGGGTTTATGCAATTACGGTTCTATCTATTTTATCATTAGATCATTAAATTATAAAACCAGTATTTTTGAAACCCTGGACGGTTCAGTGGTTTTTGGTATCAACAACCTGGGCATTGTCGTGTTATCTGTTTTGGTTGGCTACCTGGGGTTTAAAGAAAGTTTTACCCCGTTAAACTGGACAGGGGTGGGATTATCCCTAATTTCAATAACATTGCTGGCAAAAGCCATCTAATACATGGACAGTTACAAAACCATATTGGCACCTTCAGAAGGCTTATATAAAGAGAAAGGAAGCAAGTTTTTGGCGTTTGCTTTTCCCGTTTCATCGGAAAATGAATTTAAAGAAATCCAATCAAAAATAGAAAAACAGTACCATGATGCCCGCCATCGCTGTTTCGCTTTTCAAATAGGCGTGGAAGACAGGATTTCCCGGGCGAACGATGACGGGGAGCCCTCCCATTCGGCCGGGCAACCCATTTTAAACCAGATACAAAGCCGCGAACTGACCAACGTGCTGGTATACGTGGTACGGTATTTCGGGGGCACCTTGCTGGGGGTAGGCGGGCTGATAAAGTCCTATAAAACCGCCACCTCCGAGGCACTTGACAAAGCCAAGATCGTGAAAAAAAACATACGGGATATTTTCCAAATCCAATTCCCTTACGAAGCCATGGGCGAGGTGATGCGTTTGATCAACACGGGACAACTGGAACAGTATGGCCAGGATTTCAGGGAAAGTTGCAGCCTTAAAATCAAAGTAGACAAAAGCAAGGCCACTAGGGCAAGAAAAATGTTTGAAGAAATGAAAAATATTAGTATATTTTATCTAGGAACAGAATAAATAACCATGTAAAATCAAAAAATAAATGAAAAACAGAAGTTTGGTTTCCATAAATGATTATACCCGGGAGCATTACCTGCGTATAATTGATTTAGCCGAAGAATTCGAACAAAAGCCAGTGCAAAACTTACTTGATGGCCGGGTAATTGCCACCTTGTTTTTTGAACCTTCCACGCGCACGAGGTTAAGTTTTGAATCGGCCATTCAGCGATTAGGCGGGCGTATTATCGGGTTGGCAGAGGCCGGTTCATCAAGTGTGAGCAAGGGCGAGTCTTTAAAGGACACCATTAAAATCGTGAGCAGCTATTGTGATATGATCATCATGCGGCACCCGATCGAGGGCAGTGCGCGCTATGCCAGCGAAGTGTCCAGCGTACCGGTAATCAATGCCGGCGACGGGGCCAACCAGCACCCTACCCAAACCTTGCTGGATATATACTCGATCAAAAAAACACAGGGTACCTTGGACAAGCTGAACATGCTCATGGTAGGGGACTTAAAATACGGCCGCACGGTACATTCCTTGCTAATGGCCATGTCAGAATTTAACCCCACTTTTCATTTTATCTCGCCCGAGGAATTACAAATGCCATTAGGCTACAAGATGCATTGTGAAAAATTAGGCATCAAGTATTACGAACACCTTGACTTCTCGGATATTATCACAAAGGCTGATATTATTTACATGACCCGGGTGCAAAAAGAGCGTTTCTCGGACATCATGGAATACGAGAAAACCAAAAACGCGTATACCTTGCGCCTGAGCATGCTCGAGAACACCAAAGACAACTTACGTATCTTGCACCCCTTGCCCCGCGTTACAGAAATACACGAGGACGTGGACGACAGCGAGAAAGCATACTATTTTACCCAGGCATTAAACGGGGTATACACGAGAATGGCAATTATTTCATCAATTTTAGGACTCAAATAAAAACACACCATATGAACGCGAAAAAACAATTATTGGTCAGTGCATTAAAAAGCGGGACGGTC
>CAZKIR010000146.1:0-8950 GCA_964552835.1 uncultured Bacteroidales bacterium | reverse complement strand
TTGAAGCTTGAAAAAATGCGTGAAACCGTTGATGAAAAACTGCATAAAACATTAGAGGAACGCCTCGGACAATCATTTAAAATTGTTAGCGAACGCTTGGAAGCCGTCCAGAAAGGCTTGGGCGAAATGCAAAATTTAGCCAATGGTGTTGGCGATTTGAAAAAGGTATTGAGCAATGTAAAAACCCGTGGTGTATTGGGTGAAATCCAGCTGGGCAATATTCTTGAACAGATTATGGCTCCGGAACAATACGTTTCCAATATTAAAACAAAACAAGGTTCTAACGACCATGTGGAATTCGCCATAAAATTACCGGGCAAAGATGATACTGGCAGAGAAGTTTATTTGCCAATAGATGCAAAGTTTCCACAGGAAGACTATGTTCGTTTGCAGACAGCTTACGATGAAGGTGATATTCCCGGAATTGAACTAGCTAACAAAGCCTTGGTACAATCCATTAAAAAATTTGCCAAAGATATTCGGGACAAGTATCTTGACCCACCTTATACCACCGATTTTGGAATCATGTTTTTACCTCTTGAAGGTTTATTTGCAGAAGTTGTGCGCCAACCCGAACTGGTTGCTTTGCTGCAACGTGAATTTAAAATCATTGTAACGGGCCCAACTACCTTGGCAGCCATGCTAAACAGCCTCCAGATGGGTTTTAAAACATTGGCGATACAAAAACGAAGCAGCGAAGTATGGCAGATACTTGGTGCAGTTAAAAAGCAGTTTGGCGAATTCGGAACGGTATTGAAAAAGGCACAGGAAAAAATAAGACAGGCAGATGGTGAGATTGAAAAGCTGGTAACCACAAGAACCAATATGATGTTTACAAAGCTTAAAACGGTTGAAGAGCTTCCTGCTGCGGAGGCTGAAAAAGTATTGGAAGAATCGCTTGATATAGAAGAAAATAATGATTAATTATCAATTATAAATGGTTAATGATTATAAAAGAAAATATTGCTAAAGACAAAAGTTTTGCATTTGTAATAAGGGTAGTGAAAGTCTATCAATATATTTCAGGTAATAAAAAGGAATATGTACTTTCAAAGCAGTTACTAAGAAGTGGCACGAGTGTTGGGGCTATGGTTCGGGAATCGGAACATGCTGAATCAAAACATGATTTCATTCATAAAATGGCAATAGCACAAAAAGAAATGAATGAAGCTTTATATTGGTTAGAGCTTTTAAGAGAAACCAATTATTTAACATTAGAAGAATTTGAGAACATAAATAAAGATGCCGTTGAGATTATTAAGCTAATAACCAGCATTATAAAATCAGCAAAAGCAAACATTAATAATTAATCATTTACCATTAACAATTAAATAAGTGGCAATAAAGAACGGAAACGGCTTGTCCGCCAATAGCAAAGCGAAGGCGGGAAAGCAAAAAAGTATGGAAGAATCACTATGGGATTCGGCTAACAAATTACGAGGTAGTGTTGAACCTGCCGAATACAAACACGTGGTGTTGGGATTGATATTCCTGAAATTTGCAAGCGATAAGTTTGAGGGACACCGACAAAAACTGATTAACGAAGGAAAAGAAAAATACATAGACATGCCCGATTTTTATGGCATGTCTAACGTGTTTTATCTGGACGAAGTTTCCCGATGGTCATACATCATAAAAAACTCAAAACAGAACGATATTGCCCTGAAAATTGATACAGCCCTGCATAATATCGAAAAGAACAACAAAGCACTTAAAGGCGCATTGCCTGATAATTATTTCTCCCGATTAGGATTGGATATTACCAAACTAAGTTCCCTGCTCGATACCATAAATGATATTGATACCCTGAAAGACAAACAACAGGATGTCGTTGGAAGGGTTTATGAATATTTCCTCTCGAAATTTGCTTTGGCAGAAGGAAAAGGAAAAGGAGAATTCTACACGCCCAAAAGTATTGTAAACCTGATTGCCGAAATGATTGAACCCTACAAGGGGATTATTTATGACCCGGCTTGTGGTTCGGGTGGTATGTTTGTACAATCCATTAAGTTTATTGAAAGCCATCACGGAAGCAAAAAGGAAATTTCCATTTATGGACAGGAATATACCAATACCACGTACAAACTGGCAAAAATGAACCTTGCCATTCGTGGTATTGCCGGAAATTTGGGCGAAAAAGCTGCCGACACTTTCCATAACGACCAGCACCCCGACCTGAAAGCCGATTACATTATGGCAAATCCTCCATTTAACCAAAAAGATTGGAGGGCTGAAAATGAACTTAATGATGACCCACGTTGGATGGGCTATGAAGTACCACCGAAAAGCAATGCCAACTATGGATGGATTCTGAACATGGTTTCCAAACTCTCCGAAAATGGCATGGCAGGGTTTGTACTGGCAAATGGAGCTTTGAGCGGTGGCGGTGCAGAATATCAAATAAGGCGAAAGCTTGTGGAAAACAACCTTGTGGAAGCCATTTTGATATTACCACAGGATATGTTTTACACCACCAACATAAGCGTTACCGTTTGGATTCTCAACAAAAACAAAAAGGAACAAACCAAAATAGTTGGCGAGGAAACCCGGCACTTCCGAAACCGTGAAAAAGAAGTGCTGTTTATTGACTTGCGCCAGATAGGTGAACCCTTTGAAAAGAAGTTCACTCAGTTCAACACAGAGCATATTGTACACATAGCTAATACATTCCATTCATGGCAAACTTCTGGGGTGGATGAAGCTCCAGCTTCGTCATATGTTAATATTCCTGAATACTGCTATGCTGCCACTTATGAAGAAATTGAGAAAAAAGACTTTTCTCTTGTGCCAAGCAAATACATTGAGTTTGTAAACCGAGATGAGAATATTGATTTTGACGACAAAATGGAAGCATTACAAACTGAATTTTCAGAGTTGCTAAAAGCAGAAGAACAATCGAAAAAAGAATTGTTGAATGTGTTTAGAGCGCTGGGGTATGAAATAAAATTCTAAAATGCATGAAAAAGAATTACAATAACATAACTGTGTTAGAGAACACGATAACAGTAACAGCCGACAACTATATTTCATTAACCGATATGCTTAAAGCAAAAGACGGCGATTTTTTTATTTCCGATTGGTTACGGAACAGGAATACAGTTGAATATTTAGGTATTTGGGAACGCATGCACAATCCTGATTTTAATTATGGCGAATTCGCCATAATTAAAAGTCAGGCTGGGTTAAACAGTTACAAAATAAGTGTTAAAGAATGGGTACAAAAAACCAATGCTATTGGATTAACTGCAAAAGCAGGAAGATATGGTGGCACATATGCCCATGCTGATATTGCTTTTGAATTTGGCATGTGGATAAGTGCAGAGTTTAAAATTTATCTTGTAAAAGAGTTTCAACGATTAAAAGAAAACGAAACCAAAGAACTGGATTGGGATGTAAAACGTCAACTCACTAAAATAAACTATCGAATACACACCGATGCCATTAAGGAAAACCTGATACCACAAAGCCTTACTCCACAGCAAATAAAATACGTGTATGCCAACGAAGCCGATATATTGAACATGGCACTGTTTGGAAAAACGGCCAAACAATGGAGGGATGAAAACCCCGATAAAAAGGGAAACATCCGTGATTATGCAAATGTATCGCAACTGGTTTGCCTTGCCAATCTCGAAAACCTGAATGCAGTTTTTATCAATGAAGGAATGCCCCAAAGCGAACGCCTCGCAAAGCTTAACCAAATTGCTATCGGGCAAATGAAAATACTGTTACAGGAAAATACCACAAAAAGATTAACAGGCAAAACCGGGAAAGATGAGTAATTATAAACCAATTGGAGATTACATACAGCTTGTTGATGAACGCAACAAAGACTTAAAAATTGATTTGCTTTTAGGGCTTACAATAAACAAACTCTTTATTCCTTCAGTAGCCAATATTGTAGGAACAAACATGGCTAATTATAAGATTATCCGAAAAAACCAGTTTGCTTGCAGTACCATGCAGGTACGGCGAGATGGCAAAATGCCCGTTGCCCTGCTACAGAATTTTGATGAAGCCATAATCTCACAAGCCTATCCCGTGTTTGAAGTAAAGGATGAAAAAGAACTTTTACCGGAATATTTAATGATGTGGTTCTCACGTGCCGAATTCGACCGTGAAGCTTGCTTTTATGCCGTTGGTGGTGTACGAGGTAGTTTAGAATGGGAGGATTTCTGCAACATGAAATTCCCCTTACCCTCTCCCGAAAAACAAAAGGAAATTGTAACCGAATACAACGTAATAAAAAACCGGATTGCCTTAAACATACAAGCCTGTAAAGGTTATACATTGGGAACAATTCAATTCACAAGCAGAAGCCCGAAAAAGAGAAGAAGAACTAAAATCCGGTTATGGCCGTACCTGGTTGCAACGCCAATGGGAGAAAGTAAAAGGTGGTTTACCTGCCCCTGAGTGCCAACTCAGGATGGCAGGGAAAATGGTTTGGAATGAGGAATTGGATAAGGAGATTCCGGAGGGGTGGGGAGCCAAAACTGTAAAAGATTTTTCTACTGATATGAAAAGTGGAGGAACACCTAATAAAGGCGTAGATGAATATTGGGATGCAAATGATTACCCTTGGTTAAAAACAGGTGAGTTAAAAAATAGCAAATAAATTAATAAGAGAAAATAACAAACATGCCCGAACAACAAAACATAGAATACAAAAAAAGCTGGCACGATGATTACCTCAAATGGATTTGTGGTTTTGCCAATGCCATTGGGGGCATCATTTACATTGGGAAAGACGATGATGGTCACGTAGTGCATTTAAATAATTATGAGAAATTATTGGAAGATATCCCCAATAAAATACGCAATGCCATGGGCATTATCTGCGATGTGCAATTGCAGAATGACGAAGGTAAAAAATACATATCCATTAAAGTTAATCCATATTCCGTAGCCGTTTCACTGCGTGGCCGGTATTATTACCGTTCAGGAAGTTCCAAAATGGAACTGACCGGTATTGAACTGAACGAGTTTCTGCTCAAAAAGGCCGGGAAAACCTGGGATGATGTTGTTGAAGAAGGCGCTACCATCAAAGACATTGATGAAGACAGTATAAAAAAATTTATTGAAGATAGTAAAGGTAAAGGGCGTATGCCTGAAACCAAAGGTTTGTCTGATTTTCAGATATTAGAGAAATTACAACTGACCGAGAGAAGTAAATTAAAAAGGGCAGCCATTGTTCTCTTTGGTAAGGAACCAGGAAAGTTCTACCCAAATATCCAAGTTAAAATAGGCCGCTTTGGTATAGATTCAACCGACTTAAAATTCCATGAAATAGTTGAAGGTAATTTGGTTAACATGTTATCTGAAGTTCAATTACAACTTAATCACAAGTTTCTTACCCGGCCCGTTGATTTTGTAGGTTTACAGCGTGTTGAAAAAGATGAATATCCTGTGGATGCCCTGCGTGAAATGTTGCTAAATGCTCTGGTTCACCGCACATACATGGGGGCTGATATTCAATTGCGGGTTTTCGACAACAAACTTTCTATCTGGAACGAAGGAGGCTTACCTTATGGCCTGACCCTTGAGGAATTAAAAGGCGAACACAATTCCCGCCCCCGTAACCCAAAAATAGCGAAGGCCTGTTTTATGGCCGGATATATTGATGCCTGGGGGCGCGGTACGCTAAAAATATATAATTCATGTAAGGCGCATGCTTTACCCGAACCCGATATTTTGGAAAAAGATGGTGGCTTTATGGTGGTGCTTAATAAAACAAGAAGTGAAACAGGTGGTCAAGTTGGTGGTCAAGTTGGTGGTCAGGTTGGTGGTCAAGTTGCTGATTTAACCGATAAGCAAAAAGAAGTTTTTGAACTAATACTGGCAGATACTGCTATCTCAAGGAGTAAACTTGCCGAAAAACTAAAAATTAACCCTTCGGCAGTACAAAAGCATATAGAAGCCCTTAAGAAAAAAGGATATATTGAAAGAGAAAGCGAAACAACGGGACATTGGAAAATGTTAATAAAAGATTTATAAAAGTAATATTGTGGAAAAATTCACCGAAGAAAAATTAGAATACGTATTCACAGAGTTATTAGAGAATGAAGGGTATCCGCATCATTTCGGAAATACGCTTATCCGTTCTGATGATGGTGTGCTTATTGAAAATGATTTACTCAATTACTTGCTAACTCGATACGAAAATCACCAACTTACCGAAACCGAGGCGAATTCAATTCTTCTTCAATTAAAAACCCTGCCTGCCAGCGACCTTTACGAAACCAACAAAACCATTATGCGGTGGTTGGCCGATGGTTTTATCCTAAAACGGGAAGACCGGAGCAAAAAGGATATTCATATTGAATTAATTGACTACAATGGTTTAGAAGCTCAATTGGCAAGTAAAGACTTGGACCTGCTTGCCGGAGACCCTGCGCAGGCAGGCAGTATTGTCGCAGAACCATCCGAGCAGTATCCGCCAGACCGCAACATATACAAATTTGTCAATCAACTGGAAATTACCGGAACACAAAAGCGCATTCCCGATGGCATTATTTACATCAACGGCTTGCCATTGGTGGTGTTCGAGTTTAAATCCACTATACGTGAGGAAGTGGATATTTACGAAGCTTTCGAACAATTAACGGTGCGCTACCGCAGGGATATTCCGGAACTGTTTAAATACAATGCTTTTTGTGTTATTTCCGATGGCAGTAACAGTAAAGCAGGTTCTTTATTTGCTCCATACGAATTTTTTTATGCCTGGCGCCGCCTGGGCGCTCGGAGCTCCAGCTCCGTGAATAATATTGATATTAAGAGCTATCAACAAACCAGAGACGCCGAAGGCATAAACTCCATGTATACCCTCATACAAGGCATGCTTAACAAAGCAACACTACGTGATATAATCCGCAACTTTATTTTTTTACCAGACACATCAAAAAAAGATGTAAAGATTGTTTGTCGCTATCCACAATATTATGCAGCTAATAAACTATTTGAGAATATAAAAGTACATATACGAAAGCCGAAAGGCGACCTGTCCGCCGAAGCTTTAGCGCAGGCGGATGGCAAAGGAGGTACTTATTTTGGAGCTACCGGTAGCGGTAAAAGCTACACAATGCTTTTCCTTGCCCGTTTGCTCATGAAAAGCAAATACTTTGAAAGCCCCACCATTGTTTTAATTACCGACCGGACAGATTTAGACGACCAACTTTCAGATACCTTTGGCGAAGCAAAAAAATATATTGGAGATAACAATATAATCAGCGTTGAAAGCCGTTCGCACTTACGGGAATTATTGCAGGGAAGGCAGAGCGGTGGCGTATTTTTAACCACCATACATAAGTTTACCGAAGATACCCAACTGCTTACCGAGTGTACCAATGTTATTTGCATTTCGGATGAAGCCCACCGCAGTCAGGTTAACCTCGACCAAAAAGTTAGGGTTACCGAAAAAGGTGTAAGCAAAACATTCGGGTTTGCCAAATACTTGCACGATTCACTCCCCAATGCTACATACGTAGGCTTTACAGGCACTCCAATTGATGCTACCCTCGATGTATTCGGTAAAGTAGTAGATGCCTATACCATGACCGAATCGGTTAAAGATGAAATTACAGTACGGATTGTATATGAAGGCAGGGCTGCAAAAGTAGCATTGCACAATAGCGAACTGGAGAAAATAGAAAAATACTACGAAGAAGCAGCCGAATTAGGTGCTAATGAATATCAGATAGAGGAAAGCAAAAAAGCAGTTGCCAACATGAATGTGATAATTGGTGACCCTGACCGCTTAAAAGCTTTAGCCGAGGATTTTGTTCAGCATTACGAAAACCGCATTTCAGAAGGTGCTTCCGTTAAAGGCAAAGCCATGTTTGTGTGCAGTACCCGTGAAATAGCTTATGAGTTTTACAAAAATGTAATTGCTTACCTGGGGAAAAGGAGCTCTCTGGGATCACAAAGCTCCAGCTCTGTGATGAATTATTCAGAAGCCTTTACCCAACACTATGGTGAACCTGAAGAATGGCACTCTGGCAACCTTCCCCACAGAAATAAAATTGGCTTAATACAATTTGTCACCTTTCGGTTAGCAGATAGTTTGCCACAAGAAGTACTTAAGAATATTGATAAAGAACTAAAAGGTACATCTGGCGATAAATTAGATGCAGAAAAAAGAAAACGGTACGAAAAATACCTTGATTCAGGGTATGGTTGCTGTGCTTTAAATCATCCCGAAATGGCACAGGTTGTTTTTGAAGCACTAAAACATCATGATGGCGAAAAATATGATTTACTGGTATGGAGCATTATGCCTAATCATGCACACATATTAATAAAAACGAAAGATGATTTAAGTAAAATCATACAGTCATGGAAATCATTTACAGGTAAATGGGCTTTAAGAAACAATAAGAAGTACAATTTTGGTATTCCGTCAGGTGCAGACAAATTTTGGATGTCCGAATATTGGGATAGGTTTATTCGGGATAAGGAGCATTTTAATAATACGGTGAGGTATATTCTTGCAAACCCTCAGAAAGCTAATTTACCAGTCCGAAGTACAGCTCGACTTTTTACAGGCTATACTCCTGTTCTTAGGATGAAGCAGGAGCTTCATCAAACCCAGATGGAGCTTCTGCCCTCCCAGGTAAAAATGATTATGACCCGTGGCAAAGATGACCCGGAAGAACTGTATAACCTTTTAGGTACAAAAGAATACAGGAAAGAACTTGACCGCCAGTTTAAAAATGCAAAGTCCAATTTCAAGATTGCCATTGTAGTTGATATGTGGTTAACCGGGTTTGATGTCCCATTTCTTGATACCATTTACATAGATAAGCCTATTCAGCAGCATAACCTTATTCAGACCATATCCCGTGTTAACCGTAAATTTGAAGGTAAAAACAAAGGTCTGGTTGTCGATTATATTGGCATTAAAAAGCAAATGAACCTTGCCCTTGCCAAATACAACAAAGGCGATAAAGATAAC
>CAZKIR010000145.1:0-9028 GCA_964552835.1 uncultured Bacteroidales bacterium | reverse complement strand
TACACGAACGGTAAAACTCGATAAACAGAGACTCGTTGTTAATACTAACCCAGTTGATGTCAATATCATAATCCTTTTTCGCGAGCATCACGCTGGCAGCCAGGTATTCGGCCAGCTCCTCCACCATATCTGCCCTTAGGTGCCCGCCCTGGATAGGCGACCTGTTGGTTTTCATGAATTGCGGGGGGGACCATGGCGTCCCCATAAAGCGACTAATCCCATGCCTTTTAAAATTCTTCATGATTTTCCCAACATTTTGTGCCATGCCGGGACGCCGGTGCATGTTCTCCAGGTTAAAATTATCCCATGCAAAATGATTTGAGTTATTATCATCGTTCTTCCATTCGAGGTGTTCGTTTAACGGGAACCGGACAATACTCATTCCCAAATCTTTAATAACCATATCGTAAAAGCCAGGGTCATGGTATTCCTTTGGATAATCCTTGTACCCGACAATGCATGTGCCAAAACCATCAATGGTTTGATACGTTTTGGATAAATCAACACTTACCTTATTTCCCGTGCTCTTCTCTTTACACCCGCTAAAAATGGTCAAAACAACAATGCATCCTAAAAAGCTATTTATTACAGGGTTCATATTTAAAATGTTTTTCTATCAATCATTATTTTATTTCTTCAAAAACTTAAACTGGTAGCTTTTGCCGGTTTCAAATTCAACCCGAACAATATAATGTCCCGGCATAAGCCCGCTCAAGTTTAAACGAGATAATGACCTCTTCCTGTCTTGAAATGATTTAATTAACCTTCCTTGCATATCATAAATCACGGCTTTATTAAAATCTTTAAAACTGGATAACATGATATATTCCCCTGTCGGGTTCGGATAGACAGTAAAATAGGCTTTTTCCTGATAAATACCGACAGGAATGGTGCTTGCCCCGGATAATGCGGACTCATTTCCAGATTTATCTATAGCAGATACCTGTATTGCCCTATTTTGCAGGTTATCAACATATTTTATCGTGCATGGGCTAACGACCAGTTCTTTAAACAAAACACTATCCAAATAAATAGCATAACCAACTACCTGATCGTTGTCACTGGCTTCATCCCAACTTATTTTTACGGAATCATCCGTGGTCATTTCATACTGTATATTTTCAGGAACGGTAGGTTTTGTCGTATCGGCCGTTGTAGCGATTAGGTATTCGCTTTTACCAGAAATATTTCCAGCAGTGTCCACGGCTTCAACGGCAATTTGGTAGGATGTAAACTCATCCAGGCCATAAATAATGTAATTCGCTGAATCTATAGGATTCCTTGTTATCATGGAATCCTCCAGAAAAATATTATATAAGGCGCAGCCCTGGTCATCTGTCGATGCATCCCATTCAAAACCAATCGTTTCATAAGATTTATCAGTTACACTCAAATTTTGAGGTACAGTAGGGGGCACCGTGTCAACGGGTAAAGTTGAAAAAGTGAATGAAGCCGTGTCGGTTGATTGATTGCCGCTCCGATCAAAAGAAATAATTTTTACATTATATTCCGTGTCTGGTTTCAGGCCTGTAAACACATAGTTATTTTTTGACCATTTATCCTTAGCCAGCATATCGTTGAAAATTATACTATAATGGCTAACCCTGATATTATCCCGCGCCTGTGGCCAATTGATTTTAGCCATAGTATCTAAAACAATTTCAGCTTGTAGTTCACGAGGTGCATGCGGGACTATGGTATCAGTATCATAAGAAAACCCCTCCCGGATATAATCGTTCACGGCAGCAGCCGAATATTCGGGCCACCAGGTTTTTATAGGCCTTTTTCGTGCCTCGCGAAGAAATGCTTCCGTAGTCCCTTCTTTCCCAAGTGAAGCATGATAACTTCCCAATGAAACGTCCGGGTCAAGCCAATCCGGGTCATTCATGTTTTCACTACTATTCCACTTGTAAACAATATTGTCAGTTACAGTAATACCATCTTCAATATTCATTCCCGAGTTAGTGCCATTGTCAATTCGATTGGCAACTATATTGTCCTTTACCAACATGTCCACGCCATCAGGCTTATTTTTGGCTTCTAAGCCAACAACAGCAGGGCTTACCATGGCCGTGTGAAATCTTTCCAAATCCATGCGTTTTCCTTCCATGAATACATTTTTTACAGCACGTATGGTATCCGCACGATGATCTCGATCTGAATTACCACTTAAATATAATCCCAGTGCATTTTGGACATATAAATTATTCTCGGCAATACCTCCTGCCCTCATCTGTGCCCCATGGCTGGATCCACGTGCTATGATGTTATTGGTAAACCGTATGTTTCCTTCGTTATGGTATTGAATATAAAAATTGTGATTGAACATATTTCTTTTTGCCGTAGCAACATCGGGATTCCATCCATTTTGATCCCAGAGGCAATCTTCAACGATTAACCCATCAACCCCTGAGGCATAAAATCCTTGTGCCCGGGTTGCCAGGACATGTTCACAGCATGAACCCGCGGCGTATGCGCCAAATGCAATACAACGGCGAATTTTAATGTTTTTCATTGCCCGGTAAGATGAACCATTGTTATTTGAAAAAGATCCAAACTGGGCATACCTTGATACGCAGTCTTCTATTAAAATATTTTCACCTTTTGGGTCAGCCTCAAAATTAATAACTGTAAGCCTTGAACTATCCGAAAACTCAGAAGAATGCGGATCGCGCGTGTAGCCGTAAAATTCAAGACCAATAAGAGCAATGTTGGAAATGTCATCATTATAATTTGATATAAACGTGTAAAGGAGATTAAATCGTGGCCTGTCGCCCGATTTCCCATAGTAACTTACCACCAATGGTTCGGTAGCGCTTCTTCCTGATTTAAAATAGCCAAAACCTTCATTTTCCCAAATATCACCACGTTTAAACAGAATATAATCAGGATATCCATCGCGGGCTAAATCTTTTGCCTTTTTAACAGTAGCTACAGGTGTTTCTTTCGATAACCCGTCATTATCATCACTTCCTTCAGAGCTACTTACGTAAATGATTTCAGAATCCGCCGACGGTTCAATAATTGTCCAGCCCAGGCTGTCGACCGGTAGTTGCGCATTCATTATTACTACCAGGTTCACCAATAAAAAAAGAATGTATAATCGCTTCATAAAATATAAATTTAAAATTTTAGTAATTATTCAATTTTATAATGAAATTTTATTATCACCTCCCTGCAATCGGATTTTTTGATCCTGCCAAATAAAAACAGCTTCCGTGTTACCAGGAATAGAAATATTGCCATTAATACCGATGTTTTTGATTTTCTTTAATTTTATTATTATTATTCCTTCAGGATGAGGGAACTCCGCTTCAATTTTATCCAGATATCCTAATTCAGGTTTTATTTGCAATGATTTGAAACCTGGTTCTAATGGCCTAACCCCGCAAACAATATCCATAAAAAAATATAAGGGGTTCGAGCTCCAGGCATGGCAATCGGAACGGGTTGGCTCCGGCCTTTCGGCAAATGTGGTCAATCCATTATCCATCATTTCTTCCCAGGGGCCAAGCATATTTAAAAACTGATTTGCCAGCCCGGCTTCTTTAAGCGCTGAAAACAAGTAATACTTATAATAATATGTACTTTGGACCAGTGTTTTATCGTTCAATACTGTTTCCATCATTTGCCTTTCTTTTCCTCCTGGACACGTATTGGTGAGAATGGCAAGAATATTGGCATGTTGGCTAAAAATATCCTTTTCCGGTATATCAGCAAACAAATTTTTTTCTTCACTATAGAAAACATCTTTAACCCTCTCTTTTAGCACGTTTTCAAGTTTTTTCCATTTTTCTGCTTCATGGGTTTTTCCAAAATGATTAAAAATTTCGACAGCGTGTTGAAGGGTATAAATAAAATGCAGGTTAGTAATGGACGAATATCCATCATCCGCACCATCCGGGATTCCCCCGAACCATTCATTGGCCCAGTCGGTGTAATTCCACCAGGGCAATGCTTTTAACAAGTTTTTTCCCGAATCAATATGCCGCTGAAAATATTCCAAGTTGTATTTAATGCCAGGTAAAAATTGCTTAAGCCATTTGTCATCATCACGGTACATTAAATAATCATAAATCATTGAAATGTAATATAATGAATAACCATTGATGATAAGCGGTTCATTTGAAGGGGCCCGGGCTTGGGTTAAGGTATTGGGCAAGCGTGATTGATTAAACAAGCTAATGGCATCCTTCGTTAATCGATCATCGCCAGACATAGCATAGCAAACCAATGCCTGCACCCGCGTATCGCCAGAATAATTCATTTGTTCATAATAAGGGCAATCAAAATAGGTTTCGCCTGCACACAGCCGCTGGGTACGCCAACCTATTTCCAGGATTTGATCGAGTTTAGGTTCCCCGGTTTCAAAACGGGCATCTAAAGTATAGGGATAGGCTGTAAACAAGTTATAAAAATCGTTTAACACAAGTGGCTCATCACTAGTTTGAATATTTAGTTGAATGTACCTGTACGTTCTGAAAAACAAGGGAGAAAAGGTTTTGTTATCGCCACCATCAGGCAGAAAAATATCCTTGTTGCCAATAAAAAGTTTCCCTTCCGTTTCGTTTCTATTGCCTTTGATGTATTCATTACGTCCTTTTTGACCGGGTTGATGCTGGTACAAGGCTTCGGCATATTTTATTTCAATTCTACTTCCACCTCCTTTACTTACAAATAATTCGGGAAACCCTATTGTTAGATATGCTTGATCAAGCAATATAGAAATATTTTTCCGTGGTGGAATTGTAAAGGGGTTATTCCCTTGAATGAACAAGTCCAACTCCTTCATGCCTTCCCCTGCTACCACTTCCTGTATTCTTTCTTTCTTTTGTTCCAGCAAAGGGATATTTCTTTCTACCAAGCACCAAGAATTGCCATACATGATTCCCCTGCCGTGCCCGGGGGCAAGTTTTTTAGCCTTTTTCCAATGCTCATCTATAAATCCTACTTTTTTCCACCCGTGAGGGTATTTAGTTGCATCAACCTCATCGCCAGGCCCAACAGCATAGAGGCCTCCAGGTTCATGAGCATAAGGTATGGGCTTATATGCTTCATTTTTTATGATTTTCCAGTTCCCGCTCCCGGTATTTAATTCATTATATTTTTGCTTACCTGCCTGAAAGATAAAAGCAGTTTGTACCGATTGCAAAGAATGGGATACGTGTTTTCCGAAATTGACCAGTTCGACGGCTATAATATTTTCCCCTTCTTTGAGGTATGGGGCTATGTCCAGGGCTTCATACCGCCAAAACCTGACCATTCCCCTTGCAGGGCCAAAACAAACCAATTGCCCATTCACGAATAATTTATACCGGTTATCCCCTGAAACATATACAGAAAATTCATTAGGAACATCATCTAAAATATAATTGTTACGTAAATGATATACCCCGTAATTATAAACAGAAGCCGAGGGATGAGTAACCCAGCTTGCTTCCCAATAGTGAAGTTTCCCGTTGGCTGAATTTTTAGTAATAGCTAATTCCTGGGCATAAGAATTGGAAAAGATAGTAAATAGAAGAATGATAAAGATATCTTTTGTAATTACTTTCATGTTTTTGTGTTTTTGGCATCTTTATATTGATAATTTCATGAAGCAGAAAAGAAACTTGTCTTCCTAATAAAATTTATTTGATTTTCATAGACACTTAATTAATTTTTACTATACCAAAACCAATACAGCCCACTGTCCCATGCCGGGCGCTTTAAGCTGCAGCACCTGCTCGGTAACAGTTTTCGACGTCCAGCCAACGAAGGATCAGCGGCACATTTGCCTCGGAGACACTCAGCGACACCTCACCGCCATCCCGGAAATAGACAGCGTATTGCCAACCCGGTTCAGATAGGCAGTAGGCTTCATTATCCGCCCGATTGTTCAGCAAGTCGTTGTGCGGTAGGCAGGTGAACACCCGCATTGCATCAGTCAACATGAGCATACTGCGGATTTGCGTTTGCGCCAGTTCACTAAGGCCAATGCCGAAGTGATGGGACGATGGTCCTTCACGATGAAAACGCGTTGATGCACAGCCGCCAAAGACATTCCGCCAGAACGGATCCCATATCTCAATTTGTATGATAATATTTCGATCGGCAGCTAACTGTAAAAGCGTTTCAAATCGTTGCCAGTATTTTTCATTCCACTGATTCAAATCATACATACCGTTGCCAAGCTCTTTAAACGCCCATATATTAAAGGGATCCCGGCTGCTCATGGTGTTACGGATATAGTTGTCGCCACAGGCCGCTAGCTTATCCAGGTGTGCGGCTAAATTAATCGGATGGTTGAACAAATTGTCCTCACCGGAACCGCCAATTAATAATAAAGGTTCGCCGCGATATTGACAGTAATAAGGATTTTTTCCATATGGGCGGATTCGGTTATTGTCATTTGCCAAAAGCATGCCTAAGACGCAATACAGGATTACTGGAATGATGATAAATTTAACCCTTTGTAATCGTTTTTTTTGATTCATATCTTTAATTTTCAAAATATCTTAAGCAAGCTTCAAGGTAATAATAATCAGCATAGTTTAAAAACACATCAACACCTGCATCATGTGGTTTGGACACCACGTTGTGCTTGATGACAAAACCACAATTATTATCGTGTTCCTTTATCATGTAATTATTTCTTAACGAGAGTAATATGTTTTCAGCAGCAATCATGTATATGCCAGTGCCTTCATTAACTAAGCCTGATAACTCAATGAAAGCAGAAGCTGCAATGGCAGCCGAGGAAGCATCTTTAGGTTCATTTGGAATATCCGGGGCCATAAAATCCCAATAAGGAACATAATCATCGGGCAGGTTTTTGATAAAATAATTAGCTGCTTTTTGTGCTGTATTCAGAAAAACAGGAATCCCTGTTTCTTTATAAATGTATGTAAACCCGTAAATTGCCCATGCTTGGCCGCGTGCCCATGCAGAAGAATCTGAGTGGCCCTGGAACGTACCTTTATTTAACACTTGTCCGGTAATGGTGTCATAATCTACCACATGGAAGGCAATGGAATCGTTTATGAAATGATGCAAGGCAGTGTTTTTAGAATGTTTTATGGCTATTTCTTTAAACCTTTGGTTATTGGTGTAATTGTAGGCCCACATTAACAATTCCAGGTTCATCATATTGTCTATTATAACAGGGTATTGTTCCCACCAACCCGGGAAATCCCATGATTTTATACAGCCTACCTTATCATTATATCTTGAAGCAAGGCTTTTGGCGCTTTCTAAAAGGATAGAAGTATATTTTTCGTATTGGGCACATTTATATCCATTTCCGAAGCTATTATACATCATGAAACCAAGATCATGCGTCCCCTTGTTAAATTGCTGACCAGAAAGTGATTCTGTATATAAAGTTGCTTGTTGTTTCCAGGATTCTTCGCTAGTTAATTCATAAAGATACCATAGCGAACCAGGAAAAAAACCACTTACCCAGCTTTTAGGTTCAACTTTATTTAAAATGCTATCTGAAGAGCATCCGGAAGGTATGTTTTCATAACTAGTGTTTTTCTTTAGTATTTTTTTATAATTATCCTCAAAAACTTGAATTGATGTAGATAAAATTTCTTTTACCTCTACATTTTTTTCTACTTCAGGAGCAGATTTCCCATTATCTTGACAAGACAAAAAGCTAAATAAAGCCATTACCTTAACCAGCCATATCCAATATCTCTTATCCATTTTCATCTATCTCTCTTTTTTTTTAAAGAGAAGGGAAGCAAAAATCTTACTCCCCTCTCTTAACAACTAAACTACCTACATACTAAACTAACTACTAACTAAACTATAAATATTGTAAACCAAATAAGCAGGTTACCAGCGAACCTGTATATTCGCTGGTAACTTTACCAAAATTTATCTCTTGATGATTTTAGTGTTTTCGATTCCATTTGTAGTTTTAAATGTAATCATGTAAAAACCCTTGGACAATTCACTCAGGTTAACCGTAGTTTTTCCGTTTAACCGAGCTTTTGTCATAACAATTTTTCCAATGCTATTGGTAATAACCAGTTTTTCAACTGAAATTTCACCACAATCAATGGTCAAAATGTCGCTAACCGGGTTAGGATATACATTCAGCTCATTTCCTGCCATGTTAATAATATTAACATAGTCACTTATCGTGATATCAGCACTGCATTCATCCGTTACATCACCCTTGGTCGCGGTCCAGGTAATCGTTACCGTTGTATCATCAGGGAATGTCGAACCTGACAGCGAAGCTGCACCATTGTAATCATTAACC
This sequence comes from uncultured Bacteroidales bacterium, assembly GCA_964552835.1. Lineage (GTDB taxonomy): Bacteria > Bacteroidota > Bacteroidia > Bacteroidales > CAYFUP01 > CAZKIR01. The sequence continues at coordinate 774 of CAZKIR010000145.1, read as the reverse complement.
AGGGCCACACCTTCTAAAAGGATTACCGGATCCAGTTCAGTTCCGGGCACGACGTAAGTATCTGCCTGTACATCAATCGTTGTGTCACTTACACAAGCTATCAAGTCCTCTGGTATTAATTCCCCTTTCAGGGTAACAGTACCAATTCCATCACCACAGAAATTCATGTTGGTCATGATAGACCAGGTGAGGATATTATCTCTGTCAACACCATTGTCATTGTCATTCACGGCTACTTCCAAATCAAATGTTTGACCGTCTTCAGGAGTAAAAGTTGAATCAATGCTTGCCCATGGAATTTGCACTTCAATAACATATCCCCCGTCAATTTCTTTTGATGAGACAGCATAGTCTGCAAAAGCATCTTCCGGTACAAGATCAGAGATTCGGCCTTCAGTTGACAAGTCAGCGGTTTCATCAAGGGCATTAACCATAATCTTGGCATCGTCCATGCCACCGCACCAGCTTACCCAAGAAGCAGCGCGGAAACCGTCTTCAGTTAAACTAAGGGCGATTTCTAATCCATCCCTGTTCCAAAGGTCAATTGAGTCGGGAACATTGATAGATTCATCAATCACCTTGGCAAACAAGTAAAGATTTTCTTTGTCCCATGAAGCATTAATAGAAGCACTTAAATCAGAACTATCCGGGTAACTTCCACTTAACAAGTTAACAACGGGTTGAGCATCTGTAGTATATTCATCCGCTTCAGCATCAACTGATGCTGTTCCAGCCATGATGTCCATCGTGCTTGGTTCAGCACCCTTTAGCGTA
>CAZKIR010000144.1:0-9097 GCA_964552835.1 uncultured Bacteroidales bacterium | reverse complement strand
CACTATTTAGCCGGCAGCATGTATACTGGCAGAAATTTTTTTCAAGCTTGACAGGCTCAATATTCTTTTTTACCCTAACCCCTTTGACAGGAGGACATTTAAACCTGGAAACATGAACGAACAATTTGCTAACGATATTTTAGAAGGCCTCACCGCGAACCCCAAGTGGCTTCCCTCGAAATATTTCTATGATGAAGCCGGGGACAAGCTTTTCCAGGAAATTATGGGGTTAAGCGAGTATTACCTGACCAATGCCGAGTACCAGGTGCTCCAAAAATACAAGGATAAATTGCTTGCCCATGCCGATGGGGAAAAACAGGTTAACTTGATTGAACTGGGCGCCGGGGATGGAATGAAAACGAAAGTTTTATTATCCTATTTTTTGAAAAATCACAGGGGTTTTACCTATATACCCATTGATATTTCAGCCAACGCGCTAGACCTGTTGGAAAGCGATTTGTCAAAAACATATCCAAACCTTCACATCAAGGGCATACAAGGAGATTATCCAGGGGTGTTGCAGACCATTAAAAAGGAGTTTAACACGCGTAAGCTGGTCTTGTTCCTGGGTTCTAACCTCGGTAATTTTTCGCGCGAAGCGGCAAAACAATTCCTTGAAAAATTATCAGCCTCTTTATCAAAAGGTGATTTGTTGTTGATTGGTATTGACCTGCAAAAAGACCCGATGACTATTTTAAAGGCCTATAACGATAAATTGGGCGTTACCGCGAAGTTTAATTATAATATTCTTCATCGCTTGAACCGGGAACTTGGGGCAGATTTTCGGATCCAAAACTTTTATCATTACCCGGTATATGAACCACGGCTCGGGGAAGCAAGGAGTTACCTGGTAAGCAAGTTCCACCAGGAAGTTACCCTCCAGAAAATAAATAAAACCGTTACTTTTGTGGCCGGGGAAGCCGTTTTAACCGAAATTTCAAGAAAATATACCCTTGATCAAGTTCACGATCTGGCCCGTTTGACAGGTTTTGATTTAATTGATAATTACCTGGACGACAATGCTTTTTTTACAGATTCCCTTTGGAAGGTTAAGTAAACCTTAATTTTATATCAAGAAGACATTTTACTTGCTATTGGGCAAGTGGTATTATTTCTTGCTTGCCTTATTGATCTCTCTCCCGGGCGCTTACTTGATTAACAAGTATAAAGCACCGGTATATAAAGCTTCTACTTCTGTGTTAATTGCCGAGGGCGACGCGCGAAAATACCCCGAGGCCTTGATGGGCATTGAAATGATGAACCATCAAAACAAGATACAAAACGAGATAGCCATTAATTAGAAAATACATTTTTGAGTATTATTACTTTTTAGACTGCGCTCATTAATAGCGGGGTTTAAAAAAAAGCTTAATATATGAAGGCCTAAAGTTTGAGTTGGATAATTTTTATCGTTATTAACTTCCAAACTATTTTTAGGTAACACGTGAATTATCCAGGAAATGTTAAAAAAAATGTTAAAAAGAAATAAAATTCCTGTATCCAGCGTGTTTTGTAAAAAAAATGTTTACCATGTTAATCACCATTATAACAATAACATAACACCAATCCCACGACCGGCGCTAAAAATAATTTTGCAGATTTTTTTTTGTTTTTCTAAAAAATACTATTTTAGTAGTGTTAAAATAACGTGTTAACTAATTATTAACTAACTAAAAACTAGAAATTATGAAGAAAGTGTACTTATTTTTGGCCGCTATGATGATAGCAGGCGTTACTTTTGGACAAGTTGCCCCTGGCTGGTGGCAAATGTTACCTGAAGATTATGACAGCATTCCTTATGAAAGGCAAGAACTAACTATTACCAACGTGACAGATGACTTGGTAGGCACGGTTGCTTCCTTGGCTGAATTATGGGATGAAGTGGATGAAAATGCATTCGCGATTGATGCTGTTACCAAAGACACTGTATATGATGCAGCAGATTTCACGGGGCAAGCCGCTGCTTTTTGGGATGCTTCCATGATTTACATTTTATACAATGTAACTGACGAGGAAGTAAATACGGACGGTAAGGATTTTCTTGAAATTTCCATTGCCCCTTATGCTGACCAGTACGATCCAGGAAGGGAAATTTATCCCTCGGGATATGATGCAGAAGGTGCTACCCCCGATGATCCTTACGATTATGATTACTGGGGCCGTGACATCGCCGGTGATGTATATGTTGACATGGCCTTGTATGCAACCTGGAATGAAACCGGGGCTAACAAGTCTGAAATTAAGTTGACTCAAGTGGGCGATACCGTACGTCCTACTTACGTGAAATACGAGTTAAATAATGACTCGCTTGGCGCTAACGCGGGTACTGCTAGCTTGGATGAAGATTGCCTGGGCGCTTATGAAGCCACAGATGACGGGTATTTATACTTGCTTGGCATGCCTTGGGCAACTTTCCACGCGGTTTCGAGCAACGAAGACATTTACTCGTGGGATGTACCTACCGAAGGGGTGTGGGATGCCATTTCCCTGGCAGTAAAAGTGAATGATTATGATGCTGATAACCAGACAAATGATGATGACGAAACTGAAACAACCAATATCTGGGGCGGCACTGATAAAAATGATGCGTATGTATACGTAGCTTATTATGGTGCAGTAGCGAGCTTTGATTTTCCTGAAGTTGGAATTGCCAATAATAAAGTGAGTAACCCGTATAACATTTATTATGCTCAAGGAAATCTTCACCTGGATGGTATTCAAACTGCTGGAGACGTAATTATTTACAATATCACCGGGCAAAAAGTTATGAACCTGAGCAATGTTTCAAACGGTCAATATGACATTAGCAACCTGAATAATGGTATTTATGTTGTAACATTCAAAGGTGCTGCTCAAAAGATTGTTAAATACTAAGCATGCTTTAATGTTTTAAATTATTTAGAGAATAGGAAAAGGCAGGTCATTTGATCTGCCTTTTTTGCATTGTCACTATCCTGTAAAAAATGAATACTTTATTTATGGTATTTATTATTCCGTGCTTTTTTACTATCTTTACCTTGCTTCCGATAGGGGTAAAGTGTACTTCGTTCGTTTTTTAACTAAGATATTTGTTTGCTACTAACTACTAATCATTAATCAGAAACACGAGAGTTATGAGAAAAGAAAAATTAAAAATGTGGCGAATGGGCTTTCAGATAATGGCCATTTGCCTAGTTTTCTTGTTACCGGTCCACGGTGCTTTTGCACAACGTACCGTGGAAGGGACAGTTATCGATGCGTCCGATGGTTCGCCTTTAATAGGGGCTTCTGTCCTGATTAAAGGGACCACCAAGGGCACGATTACTGACTTGGACGGAAAATATTCAATTGAAGTCCAGTCGAATGATGATGCCCTGCTTTTTAAATATGTTGGATACCTGCCCAAGGAAATTACCGTGGGGGATAAATCCACTATTGATGTCGAATTGGAGGAAGACGTGAAACAACTAGATGAAATTATCGTGGTTGGCTATGGGGTGCAAAAGAAAGAGGACCTCACCGGGGCAGTTTCTGTCGTGTCTAGCGAGGATATCCAAAAAACCAATGCCTCCAGTATCGACAGGGCCCTGCAAGGAAAAGCTTCAGGTGTGATGATAAGCCAAACCAGCGGGATGCCCGGAGCGGATATGAACATTCGCATCCGGGGTATTGGTTCAATTAACACCGATGCCCAGCCATTGGTTGTAGTTGATGGGGTACAGGGGGATGCCAATGCCCTTAAGACTATGAACCCGTCAGATATTGAATCCATCCAGGTATTAAAAGATGCTTCCGCGGCAGCTATTTATGGGGCACAGGCTTCCAACGGCGTAATCCTTATCCAGACCAAACGGGGAAAAGCCGGTGAAACCCAGGTTCATATGGATATGACCAGTGGTTTTTCCAGCTTGCCGCGAAGAATGGATATCCTTAAAGCGGAAGAATACCTGGAGTATTATAATACAGCATACGATACCTATAATGAATTAATTAACGGGGTAAGTGATGCAAAACCCGCTGTTATCCCGAGTGCCTACTCGGATTCTGCCAGGTCGGCAAACGGATACCCCAACACCGATTGGCAAGACCTGATAACCCGCGACCAAGCCTGGAAACAGAATTATTATTTAAGTGTTTCTGGCGGCAGCGAAAACAGTAATTTCATGATATCCGGTAATTATATTAATGAGCAAGGTGTCTTGATAAATACCTATCGCGATGTTTTTTCATTAAAAGCCACCAGTGATTTTAATATAGGGGACAGGATAAAAATTGGGGAATCGATTCGCTTCTCTCATTCAGCGGATCGCGAAGATGCCCATCAAACAGGGAACCCTTGGATTGCCTCCGTGGTAGCCTCTCCCATCATGCCTGTTTATAACCCGGATAATTTGAAAGGGTATCAAGGACCAGATGAGTTTATAACTGGCTCGAATGATAGGACAAACCCTTACGCCGAGCTCATGCTTAATGAGGATTACGATAACGAGAACCGGTTTATTGCTAGTACCTATGGGCAAATAGAGATATTTAAAGGCTTTACTTTCAAGACGTCTTTAGGCCTAAAGTATATAAATACCAAAGGGATCGCGTGGAGCCCAAAATATGATCTGGCCCAAAGAAGCCAATTTTCTGCCAGTCTTGAAGATAAAAGAAATTTTAATACGGGTTACCAATGGGATCAACAATTAATTTATAACAATTCGTTTGGCCAGCATAACCTTTCGGTGACGGCTGTACATGAAACCCAGCGGTTTGAATCTAATGATATTACCGTATCTGTTAACGAGTTTGATAATGAATTTTTGCGTACCATTTCTAACGGGAACCCTGACAATGTTACTGCCAGGCAGTCTATCACTCCCACCGTTTTTGAATCCTACCTCGGGCGTTTAACCTATGATTATGCCGGGAAATATCTTTTAACCGCCTCCGTTCGTCGAGACGGTTCGTCTAAATTTGGGCCGGAAAACCGGTATGGCGTGTTCCCTGCTTTTTCCCTGGGTTACAAGGTTAACGAGGATTTCTTCCAGGCTGTTGATTACCTGGACATGTGGAAGATACGCGGGGGTTTCGGGATGACGGGTAATGCCGGCTTAAACGCTTTTCAATATGAATCTTATATTGATGGGGCTAATGAACACGTGTATACCATCGGCTTAGGCCAATCCACAATTTATGGAAAAGCACCTTTCTATAGTTATGGTAACCCATCTCTTCGTTGGGAAGCCGCGGAAATGACTAATATCGGTACCGACATGAACTTGTTTGGGAACCGTTTACAAATAAGTGCAGAGTACTATCGGAAAAAACACAATGATTTGCTCGTGCAAATACCCTTGCCTGCCCAGTTTGGCCTTTCAGGAGATGCCTCTTTTGCATGGACCAACCAGGGGGATATTTTAAACACGGGGTTTGAAGTAAACACCGTCTACAAGAAAATGGAAGGGGATTTTACCTATTCAATATCGGCCAATATCACGACCGTGAAAAATGAAGTGCTAAGTTTACCCGCATCTGCTGAGGATGTCCGTGAATATAACGCGGTATTAATAGGCCACTCGATTGGAAGTTTTTACGGGTATGTTGCCGATGGTATCTTGCAAGAAGATGATTTTGTTACCGGATCGGACGGGCATGCCGTGAAAGACCCGGAAACAGGACTGTACCAGATTAAAGCCCCTTTTCAGAACACGCTAACCGCCCCTGGTGACATCAAGTTTAAAGATTTGAACAAGGATGGTGTGATTAATGACCGCGACCGTACGGTGATTGGAAAACCCGTGCCCGATTTCACCTATGGCCTAAGCCTGAACCTGGCATACAAATTTATTGATCTGTCTGTCTTTTTTAATGGTGTACAGGGATTTGACGTGTATAACGAGTATTGGTCACGCGCGGCTTTATCTGCCGGGGATACCCGCGAAAAAGACGAGAATAAATTAAGGGTAGCAACAGAGTACTGGACCCCGGAAAACCCCGTGAATGATCAAACCAGGATATCAATTGGGGATGAGGGCAATAATGGCCGGGTTTCCAGTTTTTGGATTCAAGATGCTTCTTACTTAAGGATACAAAACATGCAGATTGGTTTTACCTTGCCTGATAATATGCTGGGCAGGGCAGGCATGTCGAACTTGCGTTTGTACGTTGGGGCGAACAACTTGTATACGTTTACAAGGTATAAAGGCTATGATCCTGAAATTGCCTCCAAAGACCCGATTGAAACCGGTGTTGACAATGGTTCGTATCCCGTGCCGAAATCGTATAATTTCGGGATATCTGTTGATTTTTAATCTATTATTGAACAAAAAAAATGAAGAATATGAAATTTTTCAAAATATCCACTATAGCATTGGCAATTGTTTTATTGCCCATGGGCTGCTCGGAAGAGTTCCTGGAGGTACAAAACGTGAACGACTTGTCTACTTCAAGTTTTTACCAGACTCCCGACCAAGCCGAAGACCTTCTGATTACTTGTTACATGCCTTTGGCTTTTAGTCAGTTGTTTGGCAATAACATACATTTTTTAAATTATTGTTTTGATGATCGTGTCATCCATGAACGTTCAAACTTGCAAAATCTTATATTTGATCCTACTGAAGAAACATCAGGTAGTATTTATGATGGTATTTATGTTGGGGTAAACCGTTGCAACCAGGTAATAAACCAAGTCCCCGCTATCGAGTTTGATGATGAAACCCGAAAAAGCCAGGTACTGGGCGAAGCCTATTTTTTAAGAGGTTTGTATTACTTTTACGCGGCGGCTTATTTTCAAGTGCCCCCCTTGTTTCTCGAAAACCCAAAAGATCCTAAACAAGGATTGAAGAATTCTACACAAGATGAGATATACGACCAGGTGGAAAGTGATTTTAAGGAAGCCATAGATCGCTTGCCATTGCAGTGGGGAGAAGATATGAAAGTTGGTAGGGCAACAAAAGGTGCTGCTACCGGTTTCCTTGGTAAAACATACTTTTATAGGCAAAAGTGGGCAGAAGCTCACGAGACGTTTAAGAAAGTAATGGATATGGGAATATATGGTTTGATCACGCCGGAAAACAATGATTCTTTAGATTACGTGCATGCATACTTGGCTAATTTTACCCATATTGATATGCCTGGTACCAATGGAGCTTCATATGATTCTGAAAATAACAAGGAATCTTTGTTCGAGGTACAATTTTCCACGAATTACTCGGATCAGCAATATTTACCAGGCAGGCGTTGCACAGGTTCCCATATGAGCTGGTACAATGGCCTCGGGTTCACGGGAGGATTTATGAACATTGCATTGGATAATACAAATTTTCCCAAGGAATTTGAAAAACCAAGTGCGCACCCGGCGGGCTTGGACATTGATCCCAGGTATTACGCCGCATACTTTCGTAAAGGTGATCCGATAGATTTCAGGACTTATAGCGACGATACCATTCCTACCGTTCAGGAAAATGATTTGAATTCCAGCTTGGGGACCAAAACCGGGTTAAGAAAATACTATTATCCTGCCCATACTTCTGAATGGTACGCGAACGCCCCGTTTAATGATCCAAAAAACTTCCGTTTGATGCGGTACGCGGATGTGTTATTAATGTACGCGGAAGCACGCCTGCAAGCAACCGGTAACGGGACTGACACCGAAGCATTGGCTGCCATCAACAAGGTAAGGGAACGCGTTGGCTTACCCGATTTGACCGAGTTGACCAAGGAAGACATTATCCATGAAAGGGATATCGAGTTGCTGGCCGAGCATTGCCGGTATTGGGATATTATCCGCTGGTACCAAAACGGTTGGATGAGTTTGGAGGATGTTCGGAAAATTAAACCTTTTTTTGAAGAAAAACATCAATGGTTGCCCATACCATTTACTGAAATAAATTTGAACAAAGGTGCATTAAAACAAAACCCCTTGTGGGAATAGAATATTTTTTAACTAAAACCATTAATTATGAAAAACAAAGTATTTAGAAACATTATCGTGTTACTAGGAGGGATTACAATCCTGATGTTAACCGGTTGTACCAAAGAACCACCGGTTAATACCCTCTCGGTTAAAGCTGAAAAAACGGATGTAGATGCAGGGGTCCCGTTAAAATATGCCCTTGACGGCGAGGCTGATTTCTGTGTTTTCTACTCTGGCGAGGAAGGCAAAAAGTATTCCGAGTACCCGGAGGCTAACTCCAGGACGGTTGATTTGGAAGAAGATGCTTTTTACTACACCTATGACCTTCATGGAACGGTTACTTCTGTTTTCGTGGTGTCTAGTTACGGGAATTGGTCAGAAGACGAAGAAATCAAGGAAGTTGAATTTACTGTAACCGTGACTGATAACCGGATTGGCATACAAGAGTATACTGTGAAAAGCAGTGGTATTGGAGCAGCTTACAGCGGGGAGATCGACACGGCTACTTATACAGTAGACATAACGGTTGCGGCCGGCACGCGGAAAGATTTGGTTACCAATATATCCCTTGCATCCAAAAATGCAACCGTAAAACTTCCAGATGGAAGTACTTATGAAAAAAATCAGCGGATTGATTACACCGATCCCGTGACTTTAACTATCATTTCCCCTGGCGGAAAAGAACAGGACTGGATTGTAACGGTATCGGAAGAGTAGAACCTGAATTGAGTGATTTTGCCCAACGATTAAGAAAAAATGTAAGACTTTTACTAAAAAAAGCTGCCCGTGGCAGCTTTTTTTATAAGAAAAAATTGGGCTATAGCTATTTTTATAGGATTATTAAAGGGGGCTATTTCGCCAACCAATCCTTGGCTTGCTCTATTGTCTTGAAAGGTTTTAATCCATTTTTGCCAATTAGTAGGTTGTAGGCTTCCAGCAAAATCCTCCGGCCCGGGGAATTTACGCCCACGATAGCCCTTTTTCTTGCAATTTGAGGGGTTTCTTTGGCCACTTTCTTGGCTTCTGCCATGTACTTGGGGGTGGCGTAGGCATCGGTTATATCCACTAGTTGCAAGTATTCTTTGGCTTCTTTAATAATCAAGTTCTGGGCATCATGTAGGATATGGATCATTTCATCTTCGTCTTTTACCCCTTTGTAGTCAACAAACAGGATTTCTTTCCCGTTATGGTTAATTTTACTAATTCCCGGCATGGTTT
>CAZKIR010000143.1:0-9139 GCA_964552835.1 uncultured Bacteroidales bacterium | reverse complement strand
GGAATCCGATCGCTTGAAAACATCTTTCCTGGATAATTTATCACACGAAATCCGTACCCCCTTGAATGCCATCGTCGGGTTCACGGATTTGCTGGTCAAAACAACTGACAAGGACCAGAAAGAAAACAAGTATACCGATCATATCAAGGCTGCCACGGATTCACTGCTCAGGATGGTATCAGATATCATTGACATGTCGCAAATTGTCTCGGGACAAGTCAAATTAGAAAAACATACCATAAGGCTAGACAAATTGTTCGATGAAATTATGGAGCTTAGTGAAGACATGCTGGTGAAAAACCGGAAAAAAAACATAAACCTGGAAAGAAACAAGGAATCTCGCGTGCCATATTTAATTGACGTAGACAAACCAAAACTGGCCCAGGTAATAAACAACTTAATCTCGAACTCGATAAAATACACGGAAAAAGGGGAAATTGAAACAGGGTGCCGGAAAATTAACGGGAACCTCATGTTGTTTTACGTGAAAGACACGGGTATAGGAATAGAAAAAAACAAGCAAGAATATATTTTTAACAAGTTTAACAAGATAGAAGAAACGAGAACAAAATTATACAGGGGGGTTGGGCTTGGACTAACTATCTCGAGAAATTTAATTGACATGATGGGGGGCGAAATATGGTTAGATTCTGAACCCGGCAGGGGCAGTATTTTCTATTTCTCACTCCCGCTAGAGAAGATAGAGGCTTCAAGAAAAAAGGCAAATAACCGATTGGATAACGAATGTACAAAAAGTATGGAATGGAAAAAAATGAAAATCTTGGTGGCCGAGGACGAAGAGGTTAATTTTTTATTTATTAAAGAATTACTGGAATCAAAAGGCATGGAAACCACGTGGGCCAAAGACGGTGACGAAGCCATAGAAATGGCAAGTGATGAAGAGGTAAGCCTGATACTAATGGATATTAAAATGCCTGGTAAAAATGGCATAGAAGCCTTTCACCATATACGGGAGTTTAACAAGGACGTGCCCGTTATTGCCCAAACAGCCTACGCCATGGCCGGGGACGAGGAGAAAATCCGGGAAAACGGGTTCACGGATTATATTTCGAAACCACTTGACGCGAAAGTGCTATATGAAAAAATACAAAAATGGGTAAAAAAGCCAGTTTAATACACCACAACCCTTTCGCGTACCTGGCCCATGTTGGTATGAAAGTGTAAAATATATACCCCCTTGTGGGTTTTATCAAAATAAAACGGGTCTTTATACTCCTTCGTGGAGTCGAACGAATAAACCCACTTTCCCTTTATATCATAGATATCAAGCTGCTGAACTTGCAGGTTCACGGGCTTGGCAATATTTACCTTGCCTGTTGTAGGGTTAGGAAAAATAGATATTCCCAAACTTTCCTCCTCTTCATCTCCAATATACACGGGGTCGGACAATTCCCCCAGCCCACACTCGTTTTCTAACTGAAGCTGGTATTCCCCTGCTTCTGATGGGACAAAATACCCCAACTCTCCACTTTGAACAATCATGTTTTCAAACAACCAAATATAATTAACAGCAATTTCGTTGCAATACAGGGTATCCTCGTTAAACATGATCGCGGGTTTTGGGCAAATCGTGTCCACCCTTACGGACTTTTGTACAGGTTCACTTTCACCACAGTTGTTCATTAAACTTACCGAGATCAGGAACTGGCCGGATCGCTCCCAGGCTATCTCGTTCAAGCCCCTCAAGGTCCATATAGTATCCGTTAATGAATATCCTGACGGGATATTCCAATAACAAAAACAGCCATCAGGGATATTGGGGACCCTTAACTGCGAGGTTTGATCATGGCAAACCTTATCCTTCCCCAGGATTTCAGATGGTTTCCCAGGGGGTTTTTCCACGAGGGTGATAAAGGTCAAACTGTCCCCTTCCCCGCATTTATTAACTGGTTTCGCCAGGATGATATTTTTTCCCGGGGATTCCCGTCTTACCCTGTACTGATTTTCCTGGCCAAGCCATTTCCCATCCATGTACCAGTTATAAACCAGGCTATCATCAAATGCCAATGCATACGAAAGGGTATCCCTGAGGCACGCGTGCTCCATGCCGGTTAGCCAATTACGCGATTCCGGGATATCCATCACGCGCACCGTGAAATAGCTGGTATCACTTGTTCCGCAATAATTAGACGCGAAAATGCCCAGGCTATCGGTTCCGGTCTGTTTCCAATTCATCAATACAGAAGATTTATCGGAAGGAATGGTATCCCCAAGGCCTGGGGTAATCCAAGTATATTTCACATTCCCGGTCTCAGGATCGGGCAGGTAAGCCCCTTCGCCAAGGCAAGGGGCCAAGTCCCCTTCCAGGGCCTCTACTGCCCCGGGTATTTCTTCGATCTTCACGGTAAAAGTATCCACCGGCCCGGCCCCACAATAATTTTCCGGGACAAGCACCAAGCCATGCTCCCCGGTATCGTCCCAGGAAAGCTTGATGGAGTCCTCGCCTGAAACATACAGGGTATCCGCGAGGGACCAGGAATAAGTAACATGCTTTTCAGCATCCACGTGGAAAACTTGCCAATCATTCTTACATATATCTTGTACCCCTTGTATTTCTTTTTTAAAGGGCAAAGTTTTCACGAGAATGGAACGGGTAGTGGTATCGCCATCGCCACAAGTGTTCGTGGCAAATACCGATAAAGTATACAAACCCGTGTCTTGCCAGGAAACGATAGCCGAATCGCCCAGGTTGGCCAATGTGCCGTTGTGGCCAATGCCCCATGTATACTGGTATGCTTCCACCGCGTTTTTTACATTGTATAGCGCGCCTTCTCGCGTGCAAACACTGTCTTTTCCCTGGATGGCCATCGGTGCAAGTGGTACGTCTTTTACATCTACCTGGATAGAAGAAGGTGTGGCGCTTCCACATTCATTCGAGGGAATTAACGATAAAACATGTTGCCCGGCTTCTTGCCATGTAATTTCAGCCTGGTTACCCGTGGCATCCAAGTCTCCCCCGGAGGGCAAGCTCCATGAATGCAGCACGTTTTCTTTTTCTTCTGCTTGATAAAGCCCCACTTGCCCCTTGCAGATGATTGTATCCCCAGACAATATAGGCATCGTTACCGGGATATCTTTTACCTGCACCAGTACCTGAAAAGTATCCCCTGCCCCGCAGGTGTTTTCTGGTATTACAGACAACCGGTGATCGCCTTTGGTATTCCAGTCAACGAAAGCAGAATCGGGAAAAGCCGACAACACGCCCCCCGTGGCCAAGGCCCAATGATATGTAACGCCTGTATCCGGCTGTAACCAATACTTTATTTCTTCCATGCAAACATCCTGATCACCATAAACTTCCTGAATGCTTGGGTGGGTTTCCACGCGAACGGCAAAATTCACTGGATCGCTCGTCCCACAAATATTCGAGGATTCAACCTCGAGAGAATAATGGCCCGGGCCGATCCAATCAACGCTAGCCGAATCATTCTTTTCATTTAATATCCCCCCTGCCTTGTTCAGGTTCCAGTCATAGCTTTCATTTTCGCGGGCTTGTACCGTGTAAACTCCCTTGGTGCCCTTGCACAAGACGCTATCCTTATACAGTACCGTGGGAATAACCGGTTGCGCGACCACCTCTACCTGAAGGCCTTTGCCTGACGAAAACCCGCAGGCATTTCCCGCTTTTACTTGCAGAAGATAATTTCCCGGCCCGTTCCATTCCATTTCCGCGTATTCCCCGTGGGCGGACAAGTTTCCCCCGTCATCCACAGACCACTGATAATCCAGGCCATCTTCCTGTTCCACGAAATAGGTAGCATTGCCTTGGCAGGTTTGGGTTTCGCCAAAAATACTGTCAACCGGGGCAGGAATATCTATCACGGTTACCGGCAGGCTTTTTTGGCAACCATCTTCAAGGCTCCTTACTACCAATGAACGCGTTCCGGTACGGGTCCAGTTGACCGTGATGCTGGTATCGTTCTTGGGCAAGATGTTGCCCCCGGAATCCAATTTCCATTGGAATGAAAGCCCCGCTAATTCCCGTACGGCGTAATCCGTTTCTACCAGGCAAGAGGAATCGCTTGTTTCCGCGAAACGGATCTGGTTATTATTGCCTGAAACATTGATGGAAAGTGATTTAGAGGAACCTGCGCCACATTGGTTTACCGGGGTTACTGAAAGCTGGTGATCCCCGGCCGTGTTCCATGTTACCGTTACCTTATTATCAGCTGGGTCCAGGGTGCCGTCACCAGCCAATGACCAGGTGTAGGAAATATCTTTCTCGTGGGGCACGTGATAGGTTTGGGCACCCAGGCAGGTAGTATCCATGCCAAAAATACTATCGGGCCGGGCAGGACTGGATTGCACGGTAACCTGCACATCCCTTGCCGGGCCTTCCCCACAACTATTCGCGGGGGTAACCGATAAGGAATATTGGCCGGGCACGGACCACTTCACGGTAGCGCTGCCCCCGTCTTGGCGGGAGATAAAACCACCCCCGGAGATTTCCCAAGTGTAAGAAACACCACTTATCCCCGTGATGGAATAATCTTCCACGGCCCCTTTACATGGTTTTTTTGAACCTTCAATATAGGATGGTTTGGCAGGATTATCTTTCACGGTCACGTTCAGTGTACTGCTACCACCCGTACCGCAATTGCCGGCCGGGCTGACCGTGATGGTATGGACCCCGGCGGTAACCCATTGAATGGTGGCCTGGTTTCCCGCGGCTGTTATCTCGCCCCCCCCGCTAAGGGACCAGTTAAAAGAACCCTCGGGATTATCCATTAAAGAATAGGTAGCCGAACCCGTGCATATTTCTGTTGGCCCTTTTATTTCACCCGGTGGCCCAGCTTCTTCTTGCACCGTCACTTCGAATTCAATGGTATCCCCAAGGCCACATTCGTTCCCGGGCAGCACGGACAAGGTATGTACACCAGGTGTTTGCCAATCGACAAGGGCCGTGTTGTTTACCGGGAATAATGTCCCGCCATTGTTCAAAGACCAAGTATAACCTGCCTCTTTAATAACCGGGGCTGCATATACCTCTAGTTGCTGGCAAACTATATCATTCCCCTGGATTTGATAGTTTTCAATCCACGAGGCACCCGGTTTGGCTTTTACTATCACCTCAAGTGTTTCCCACTCGCTGGAGCCATGATCGTTCACGGTCCTTACTTTTACCTGGTAATCATCGGTATGGGCAAAATGAGCGGTCATCTTATGACCATTTGCCTGGTAGGAAAAATTATTATCTCCCGTGGCCCACTCGTACTGTACAAATGGTTTTTCTTCCACGGAAAAAGTAATATCCCCGACGCAAGGATTAATTGGGCCGTCAATTGAGCCAGGGGCCGGGGGGAAGAGGGAAAGCTTGGCGATAAAACCTGAAGAATATCCTTCACATTCTAAATAAATATCATCAAAATAAGAATCAATAATTATCTTACCAACAACATAAACATTGTTTTTACCAGCTATGATATCATACGCGATATCTCCTCCACCATTACCAGCTTTTTTTGCCCATAAATTTGTGCCATCAGGGTTATATTTTGCAACAAATAACTCCTGTTCATTCCCTAATAATTTTTCAATTTCAAAAGAAACTTGATTTTTAAACGTGCCGCAAACATAACCATTCCCTGCTTGATCGTGGGTTACATTTGTCGATCTTGCCATTTCCGGAGAAGCAACCCTCTTATGCCACTTTTTATTGTAGCTTGTATCATGTTGAAAAATATAAAAAATTTCATTGTCCCTAAAGGAATTTTTATAATAACTTCCTACTGATAATATCTTCCCATCCTGGCTAATATCTATAGCTCCCTTTGCATTCCACGGCGTATCTTCCGTAAATTGATATGTAATTTCATCTAAATATTCACCACTTAGACTATATTTTCTTTGAAAATGATATTGGTAATAATTATTATTACCAGCAGTATAAATCCTTTCACTAAATACCTCTATATCAATATAATCAGAAATTCCTTCTTTCTGTTTACAAAATATTCGCCAAATAATGTCCCCGGAATCTTTAGTTCTTTTCGTTATATAATTTCTATGATTATTATACGTGTAGTAAGTTTCAGTAAGATAAATACTCTCTTGATCCTGTGCTATAGCATTATAACGATTATCACATTGATATGGGAGGTAAGTACAACTTACATTATTAATTTTTTGCCAAATTAAATCCCCATACTGGCTATATTTCGCGACGTAAGCAGGAAAACCGCCAGTAATATAAACATTTCCTTCATCATCAATAGCCAAATCAGTAATTTTATCCTCCAAATTTGACCCCCGGTGCTGTAACCAAATTATATTTCCAAGCGTATCAATTTTTGCCAAGAAAACATCTTCTTCACCAAGGGAGTAAATAGTTGTATCCCCACCTGTTAATTGTTTGTCAAAAGTCCCCGCGATATAAAAGGTGCCATCATCCCCCTTCTCAAAAGCCTTTATTTCTTCTTCGCCCAGGCCATCAATCTTTACTGCCCATTCCCATACCTGCGCATTCATATAGTATGGCATAAAAATAAAACACGCGACTACTGAAAGAATTCTTATAACAACAAAACATCTCATAACATAAAAGTAAACATTATTATTGAATACCTATTATTAATTCAATATTATTTTCAAAGAAATGGGGGTTTATGGATGGGCAAAGTGAAAATAAATAGTAAAAAAATAGGCAGTACCTTGTTAAGCCACTGCCCATTGGGTCATTTTTTCAGTTAAAAAATCATTCTTTTACCAGTTTCACGATGAATGGCCCATTTCCGGTGGTCAACTTGAAAAAATATATCCCGGCGGCCACGATTTCCCCTTTGGTGTTTTCACCGTTCCAGCTAAGCGTGTTCACGCTGCCCGTGCTTAAATTGCTAATATCCATAACACGGACCAGGTTTCCGGTGGAATTGAATATTTCGGCCTTTTCAACGGATTGTATATTGGTCAGGTCCATGCTTATATCCACTACAAGGTTAAACGGGTTGGGAGAAGCCGACAAGATTTCTTCCCCTTCAAGCAGGTTATTTTCTATCCCGGTGCATGTTTCCGTACCCTCTGCATACCCTTCTTCATAACCACTATTATAGGATTCTTCCTGGCTGGAGTATACTTGATCGTCGGTCATTATTTCACTTGACGCGGATGTAGGGACCATCTCACCGCCCCAGCTCCTATTTGCCTCCATGCCATAATCCTCGGTGCCCGTGATCCATTCTTCCTGGCAATCCTCGCATGTCTCAACAGTATCGTTAGGCTCTAGTGCCAGAAAAGCCGTGTACCTTGACAATATACGGTTTTCCAGGCTATATTGCACGATCTCGTTTTTGGTGTTGGTATTGTACCATTCTTTTTCCAACCCGGCCATGTAATTGCCCACCCATATTTTGGCCAGGCTGGAATCACTTTGGCAGATCGCGCCCGCCTGAACGTCCTGCTCGAGATGTATCAGGCTATCCATCTCGCCCTTGAGGCTCAAGCTAAAAGGCGCCTGCCCCTTGAATTTTCCAACTTTTAAAATAGCTTTTCCCGAACTAACGGACAGCCCCTCCCCTTCCAGGTCAATGCCCGCGTAACTAAAACCTCCCGAGGGGTTAAGCTCTAATTCCGCGAACTTGATTTTTTCTTGCATGGAAGTAACCAGGAAGGATACACCATTGGGAATGGCTGCCGGGGAATAAATGCTGATATAATTTCCCCCGGTAACCCGCGATATTTCAGCGAGCATCCGACTGTTAGGGTAATGGTTAATACCTTGATCCACGTTTTGCCAAAACCAGTAGCCCGAGTTAAAATCCAGGATATGGATGGGCAACAATTGCCCAACCTGGCTTTTTATCTCACGTGTATACGCGTAAGCTGAATCAGGTTGCCAGGAATGTTCCCGGCAATTGGACAAGAAGACAATGTCCGCGTTAGATTTTTTGGCTTCGCGGGTAGAACGCACCAACATCCCGCTAGTAGATTTAGGGTTTTGATAAGGAATGTTTTTGGCCGATTCAAACACCGATTGGATATTCTCCGGGGTGGCTTTTACAAAAGTTTCACGTACGAGCGAGCCCCCGTTGACAGGCAATAAAATATTAAAATCATCCTCACGGGTGAGATGTGACAGGGCGTAATTTTTCATGTTGTCCAATAGTTCCTTTAGCCGATTGTCCTCGTCCAGGGCAGCTTTATCCTCGTACCAGTAGCGGTAGGAAGAATAATAACCCGAGGTATCGTAATCGACCGCGAACAATAACCGTTTGGAGGAATGGCCGTTTAACATAACGGACGGCAGGCAAGCTAATTGATAATAAGAACCCGGGCCATCTTGATACACGCCCAAGAACAAACCTTCTTTCATCGGGCTTTCGTAGGAAAGGGTAAGGGACGAGGCCACCGTGCTCGGGTCGATTTGAAGTTTTCTATAACCTGCAAAACGGCCTTGCCCTATTGTTTGGCCAGTACCCTGGTATTCATTGATCACGGGATTGGCCCATTGTTCGCTTTCCTTGATATACAATGAAAATTCGGTTGGGGTATTTTTAGAAGAAGCAACAAACTCGGCCGGTAGCATGGTCATCACCTTGTTGGCTGTCCAGTTTGCCGGTATGAGGTATGACATTTTAATTTTTCGTGTTTCCCCTGCTTCCAGCGGAAAAATCTTCAAGTTAAAATACCCGTTGGCATTCTTGTAAAAAATCAGGGGATCCTGGCGCCGTTGCACGATATTCTCGTATATCTCGGTAGCTTTCCGGCGGTCGATTAACATGGCTTTCACGATATCGTCACCTATCCAGAGCCAGGCATCTTGCACGATGGTTTTTTCGGGCAAGCTGAAATAAAACTGAATCTCGAGGGAATCGCCGTTCTCGAATTGCAAGCCCCTGTCCGAAAAAGTAAGGTACAGGTCGCAACGGGTGTAAATGCCCTTGGGCTCCACGGCCATTTCAATTTTCTCGATGGTGCCTTCACCAGAGGCGCTCCATGAGCCCCTGGGGTCTAGTACCCGGAGGTACGAGTACGCGGAAGCCATTTGGAACAAGAAAAGGAACATTCCAACGAAAAGGATGTGAATAATTTTTTTCATGGCTGACATTTTTTATGGGATTGTTTTTAATTCCCTTAAATCCGCAGATAAATTATTTGTTACAAAAAAAGACATTTTTTAAGT
>CAZKIR010000142.1:5373-9155 GCA_964552835.1 uncultured Bacteroidales bacterium | reverse complement strand
GTATCGTGGAACAACTGCATAAGCTGGCCACAGGGCAACCCAGCCCACATTACAACGAGCTTGTTTCTACTTTTGATCTGGATCCCGGGGAGGTGCAAGAAAAGGCCCGTTTTATTTTATCGCTTATTTTACATGATTACGCGGGTTTCTCGGTTTTTACCATTGACCGGTTTTTTCAAAAAATTATCCACGTTTTTTTAAAAGAAATAGGCTTGCAAGGCGGTTTCCGCGTGGAATTGGACAACGCGATCCTGGTGTCAAAGGCCGTGGAAAAAATTTTCATGGAATTGCACGAAAACGAGAAGTTAAAAGACTGGATCGTCATGTTTTCGCAAAACCGCCTGTTAGAGAACAGGAGCTGGAAAATCGAGAAAGAACTGGCTCGTTTTGGTATGCAATTGTTTGATGAAAACCTGCAATTGCTGGGGTTCCCCTTTCTCGAGAAATTATCCGACAAGGAAAAACTCGAGCATTTTATACAGGAACTAAACAAACTGTGCAAGGCATTTGAAACCCGGATGGGGGAAATTGCCGGTAAGGCATCGCGGTGTATAGCTGACAACCAATTCTCTATCAATTATTTTAAGCATAAAGCATCTGGGCCGGCCGGGTATTTTTTCAATATCAAGGACAAGAAAAAATTTGAACCCGGGAAACGGGCCCTGGAAGCGGCTGAAGACGAATCATCTTGGATAGCGGGCGATAAAAAGGGGAAAGGCACGAGCCAGCCAGTCCTCGTGAAAACATTGATGGAATACATGCAGGAAGCAATACACGTTTTTGATAATGAAAAATTCACTTATTATACCGCTCGCGAAATCCTTAAAAATTACCATGCTCTCGGCTTATTGAGCGATATCTCAATTCGCCTGCGGGAATACGTGAACGAGGAAAATATACTCCCACTGGCCGATACCAACCGTATCATCCATGAGGTAACCCGTGACACGGAAGCCCCTTTTATTTACGAGAAAGTGGGCACGCGGTATCAACATTTTATGATTGATGAGTTTCAAGATACCTCGAGGATGCAATGGTTGAACTTTAAACCCCTGGTGCTAAATTCCCTCTCGCAAGATAATCATTCGATGATCGTGGGCGACGTGAAACAATCGATTTATCGTTGGCGAAACAGCGACTGGGGCTTGCTGGCCGGGGAGGTAGAGCAGGATTTTGCCCAGATGGGGAGCACGGTACAAGCCCTGGGCCAGAACTGGCGAAGCAAGAAAGAAATTATTGACGGGAACAACAGCATTTTTAAAGTTGCCCGTGAAATCATGCAAGATAGCTTGTTCAGGGATCAAAACCCCGGTTTGGCCCCGGGCCGGGAGATAAACCTGGACAGCGCGTATGCCGATCATATCCAAAAATATCCTGACAAAGAGGATATTGAGGGGGGGTACATGAATTTTAGGCTATACAACGGGAGCGAAGATAAACTGGAACGGGTAGGACAAGAAGTAAGAAAAATCCTGGGCGGGCTTTTCGAGGCTGGTTACCAGCCCGGCGATGTTGCTTTCTTGATACGAAAAAACAAGGAAGGGCAGTTTTTGTCGCGGTACTTACTTGATATCCGTTTAGCATTTCCCGGCAAGGAATACGAGGTGATATCCGATGATTCTTTATTCGTTTCACAATCCCCGGCAGTCCAGTTTATCATGGGTATCCTCAAGTACCTTCACGATCCAGGAAATAAGATTAACCAGGCTTTCCTGGTAAACGAGTTTTTTGATTACCTTGCCAGGGGCGAAAACACGCTGGGGCACGCTGAACGTTTTTTCAATATAGGGGAGGGGCGTACCGGTGATTTTTTCGAGGGGCTTGACAAGATGGAACAGCAATCCTTGTTCGAGATGGTGGAGGAGATTATCCGGCGCTACCAGTTAAACCTGCTGGCCGATGAGATGAGCTACTTGGTATCTTTCCAGGATTTGATCCTGAAATTTACCCGCGATAACCCACCTGATATTGGAAATTTTCTGGAATGGTGGGACGAAACCGGTAAAAACAAATCTATTCCCTTGAGCTTGAACGAGAATGCCATAAGGGTATTGACGATCCACAAGGCCAAGGGATTGGAATTTAAAGTGGTAATTTGCCCGTTCCTGGACTGGCCCCTTGGGCTGGCCAATAACAGGGGCAGCAGTATACAATGGATGGATACCTCCAGGACCCCTTTCCGTGCATACGAGCGCCTGCCCATCAGTTTGACCAAAGCCTTGGAAAATACCTATTTTCACGATCAATACCTGGAAGAAATCCTGAAAACACACGTGGATAACCTGAACTTGCTTTATGTCGCGTTTACCCGGGCCGAGGAAGCCCTTTACGGCCTTTTGCCTCTTCCTGAAAAGGAAGGCCAATTAAGTACCGTGGCCCATCTCTTGCAGCAAGTCCTGAAACACCTTGCAGAAGTTACCGAAGAACCGGGAAGTACCTTTACCCAAGATATAGAAGGGGATTTGTTGGTTTATTCCAGGGGGCGGCTGGAGCCGGTTAAGCCAGAAGAAAAAATCGCCGGGAAACATTTGGTATCTTTATCCTCCATGCCCACTTCTGATTTTAAGGATCGCTTGCAAATCAAGTATAACGGGTTGGAATATTTTAACCAGGAAGCGCCGGCATTTCAAAAAATGAACCATGGCAAATTGATGCACGAGATTTTTTCTAAACTGGAAATAGCAAGTGACCTTGATAAAGTGCTTGCACGCTTTCAACTGGAAGGTAAACTAACGCGGGAACAATTGCCGGGGTTTAAAAAAAAGATATCGGGCTATTTGCAATCTGATCCGGCAAAAAAATGGTTTTCCGGGGAGTGGGGCACGCGCAACGAGGCTTCCATTATTTTGCCCGGGGGAAAACAGCAACGCCCCGATAGGGTCTTATACAAGGACAATAAAGCCATCGTGATCGATTATAAATTTGGGGAATCCGAAGATATTGCCCACGTTCGCCAGGTAAAAAAGTATATAAACCTTCTTGAAGCGATGGGATTTCAGCAAGTAGATGGTTATATTTGGTATGTAGAACATGAAAAAGTAGTGACCGTTTAATGATTTACCCCTGGGGACATAACCGAAGGTTTAACGCCTACTCGAACTATTTCAAGCAAAAGTTTGGCGGTAGGGTACAAAAACTTGCCGTGGACGCTGGCTTTACTTGTCCCAACCGGGACGGGACAGCGGGGTATGGCGGCTGCGCTTATTGCAACAACAATGCGTTTAACCCCTCGTATTGCCACCCTGGCAAAACTATTCAGGAACAAATCGAGGAAGGAATAGAATTTCATAAAACCCGGTACAGGGATGCCCAGCGATATTTGGTTTATTTTCAGGCCTATTCCAATACCTACGCCCCCCTGGTAGAACTCAAGGAAAAATATGAAACCGCACT
This sequence comes from uncultured Bacteroidales bacterium, assembly GCA_964552835.1. Taxonomy (GTDB): domain Bacteria; phylum Bacteroidota; class Bacteroidia; order Bacteroidales; family CAYFUP01; genus CAZKIR01. The sequence continues at coordinate 5,762 of CAZKIR010000142.1, read as the reverse complement.
GGGACACCCGGATGTCATTGGCCTGGTCATTGGCACCCGGCCGGATTGTATTGATGTCGCCAAGTTGGGTTATATCCAGCAACTGGCCAAACAGTATTATATCGTGATCGAGTACGGGGTAGAATCTTGTTACGACCAAACATTGGAGTATATTAACCGAGGGCATGATTATAAAACCGCGGCAGATGCTATCAATGAAACGGCAAGGCATGGCATACACGCGGGGGCACATTTTATTTTCGGTTTGCCGGGCGAGACCATCGAGGACATGCTGTTAGAAGCCAGGATTATCTCGGAATTGCCCTTGCACTCGATCAAGTTCCACCAGTTGCAAATCGTGAAAGACACCTTATTTGCCAGGTTATACAATCAAAAACCTTCTCTTTTTC
>CAZKIR010000142.1:0-5363 GCA_964552835.1 uncultured Bacteroidales bacterium | reverse complement strand
ACATTAATTCTTTAATCCCTTGTGGTATATCCACTTTTTCAATTGTTTTCTTTACCGGATTACCTTGATTTCCTGATTCGTTTCGTGGAAGGCTTAAACCCTCATTTTATCATCGAGCGTTTTGCCGGGGAAACCCCTCCCCGCTACCTGCTCACCAAAAGCTGGGGCGTGCGTAATTATGAAATCTTGCAAAACCTCGAGAAACGCATGGAAGAACAAAACGTGTGGCAAGGAAAAAAGTGGGAAGGAAATACTGCCCGTGTGATTCATAAAAAGTCCCTGCACGATATGACAACTGAAGAACTTGGGCAACTATTCCCGGTTGTCGTGAAGGACTATTCGGATAGGTGGCCAGATTTGTATATATCAGAAGCAAAATTAATCACCGGTTCATTCTCGCCAACCGAGATAGTAAAAATTGACCATATCGGCAGTACTGCAATTCCCGGGTTAAAAGCTAAACCAACGATTGATATTTTATTGCAAGTCGCGGGGCAAATTAATATCCAAAAGATCAAAAATGTTTTTGCATCGCTTAATTACCATATCAACGAACATCCAGAGAATCCCCCACCGCATTTGACTTTTGTCAAAGGCTACACGGCGCGAGGGTTTAAAGGGCAGGCCTATCATGTTCACGTCAGGTACAAGGGGGATTGGGATGAAATACGGTTTAGGGATTATTTAATAAACCACGTGGAGGTAGCAAAAGAATATGAAAGCTTAAAACTGGAACTTGCTGATAAATATAAAAATAACAGGGGAAAATACACGGGCTTAAAAACGGAATTTATTCAAAGGGTGAATATATTGGCACGGAAATAAGTCAGGGACTTACAACATGTGCTATACACGACCGCTTAAAGATACAGGTAAATTTGATCTTTTACACCAGCCTGCCGGCTGGCAGGTTTACTCAAAGTTGTCAACACGGTTATGACGGGGAAATAAGTTCTGAACTTGTTTTTTTTAAGGCTAAAAAATGTAACTGAAAAGAAAAATTAGGTAATAAAGATTATGGTGTATTATAAGTTTTTTTTGTACATCATTTTTTTTCAGCCAGGCATGGTTTTGTTTCAAAAAATATTATTTTTGCTATCGGGTAATACTAAATATAAAAAAGTAACACGATACCAATTATCTTGTTGGCGTGTTATTAAAGAAAAGCCCCTGGAAGTAATGGATAATTGTATTTATCAATCGTTTATAGACTATAAGCAACCTGATAAATATACAAAGTAAAGGACACTGCAGTCATATTACTATTTAGCTTATTATAATTTTAGTAGTAGATATATAACTTGGAAAACACATGATAAACAGCGCAAATTGATTTTTTTTGATCATTTAGTAACACTTAATAATATTTAGTAACACCAATTAAACATGAAACGAATAAAAGTATTTACATTAGCCGTCATAAATTTTATTATTATAAATGGCATGGCACAGGAAGCAACAAGAGATACTATAAAAACCATCGCCCTGGATGAGATAGCCGTCAGCGCCTCGCGATCGCGTTTACAAAGGGAAGAAGTTCCCCAGAGCGTATCGGTAATAAGTGCAAAAGATATAGCGGTATCGCCCTACAACAATGTAGAGGATATCATTAGAAATATGGCAGGAGTGCATAATTTTCGCCATGCAGGTATGCATAAAAATGGCATTGTCAGCCCAATTGATATGCGGGGCGTAGGAAAAAACCGGGTGCTTATACTCGTTGACGGGGTGCCCCAAAACGATAATTTTAATAATTCAATAGCCTGGGTTGCCTGGGGTCATATACCTAAAGAAGCCATCGAGCGGATTGAAATACTGCGCGGCCCCTCATCAACCCTTTATGGATCCGAAGGACTTGGAGGGGTTATTAATATTATTACGAAAAAACCGGGTAAAAAACGCGCTACCAGCATACGGGCAAAGGCCGGGAATGCTTCAACCTTTGGCGGGAGTGCTTTTTACAGCCAGAAGATAAAGAACTTTGGTTTCTTGTTAAGCGGAGGCTACGAGGATACCGATGGCTTTTACATGGTTGAAGACCCTGAAGATTATGAAATAAAACGCTGGCGAAAAAAAGGCCAGGTATTTGGAAAACTGTTTTATGATTTTAGCAGCAGGTCGAAACTTGAACTCTCAGCATTACATTTTAACCAGGATGCCGGACAGGGAAGGGAGTTTTTCCATCAGGAACTCATGCTTAACCAATACACGCTAAATTATTCGCAACTCTTTAATTCCTTTAGGTTTAACGGTACTGCTTACCTGAACCGGGCGGATAAAACCGCTTACCAGGACAATGCCGCGGATAATTTTGCGAGCTTGAACCGTGAAGAAAAATTTAAAAACATATACAACACGGGAATGGATTTAGGGGTAACTTTCTACAAATGGAAAGTAATGGACATTACTTTAGGCACGGCGTATAAATTCATTAATTTTGATTACGATGTAGAGTACACCGGTAATGAGCGTGATGCAGGCGCCCTGGGCGAACAGCAGCATATATCCCCCTTTTTATTTACAGATTTAAAGCTATTTAACAATAGCCTGTTTGTTAATCTTGGTGTCAGGTACGATTATATCCAAACGGCGAATGCCAGTAACTGGGATACCCAGGCAAGCGCCGGAAAACCAGCCTACGACAGTATATATAACCCCACGGAAGCCGGGAGCTTTTCTCCGAAATTCGGGATTACCTGGCACCCCGGTTCCAAAACCACCATTCGCGCTTCGGCAGGAAAAGGTTTCAGGATGCCAAGCCTTTTCGAACTTTACAAAGTTCACGTACGCCAGGGTGGCGCCTATTACCGACTGGCAAACCCCGATTTAAAGCCGGAAAACATTCAATCGTGGGATATTGGCGCCGAACACAAACTTTCAGATAATCTAATGGCAAAAGTTTCATTTTATCAATCAATGGCTACTGATTACATTGGCGACAGGCTTTTGGATTCTGCAAAATTTGCAGGTGGGAAAAAAACCCGCTACGAGTATAAACTTGATAATATCAGCGAAGTAAAAATTCACGGGCTTGAATTTGAAACACGATGGGCCCCGTTAAAACATACTTCTTTTCATGCCAATTACACGTACAATGTTTCAGAAATTGTCAAAGATTTGGAAAACCAGTCCCTGGAAGGTAATTATTTGCCCAATAACCCCAGGCACAGCGGGCATTTTATTGCAAATTACCTGCACCCGGAGGTAGTAAATGCATCCCTTGGGGTAAATGTTTTTGCAAAAATTTTCTATGATAACGAAAACACGCTTGAAAAAGACAGTTACTATACCTTAGACTTGTCTCTTTCACGAAAGTTTATGGATAGGGTTAGGGTTTACATGAATGCCGAAAACATTTTAAATAACCCGTACCCTATATTTTTGTCGCGTTCGAAAAGCAATACTATAGCCCCGGGGATAGTTATTACAGGTGGGGTTAAAGTTGAATTATAAAATTTTATTCTTTTGAAAAATTGTATTAGAGGGCAAGCAGGTCGCGGGAAGAACAACATGGTAAGCATGTTGGCTTATATTTTTAAGCAAATGGAAAATAAAGTGTTTGTCCTTGGCCCCGGTGAATCAAATAGCGATTTATACCGGGTAAAGGGGGGTACACATCCCCCGGGTATATTGTATCAAGGGTTAATTTTCTTGTTTTTGGTTTTCATGGGTTTCTCCTGCAATCAAACCCGGACAGCAAATCAAATAGAAGATAAAAAAGTTGCAAACCATAAAGAGGCCGGTAGCATGGCCCATTACGAACGCGAAATAACCGACGCGGGTGGCAGAAAAGTAATTGTTCCCGAAAAAGCCGGGAAGGTAATATGTTCAGGTTCAGGTTGTTTGCGTTTGTTGACTTACCTGGGCGCGCACGACCGGATTGTTGCCGTTGACGGTATTGAAGTAAAAGGTTCGCCCATTGATGCACGCCCCTACGCCATTGCCAATCCGCGATTTAAAACCTACCCGTTATTTGGTGAATTCAGGGGATATGACAACCCCGAGCTTATAGCGGGTTTAACCCCTCGGCCAGAGGTGATTTTTAAGATGTTGCCCGGCGGGGGGATAAATCCTGATATGCTTAACAATAAAACAGGTATCCCTGTTGTTTCACTGGTATATGGAAACCTGACGTACAATCGTTACCAGTTAAACCAGTCGCTACGTATCATGGGCGATGTAACGGGAAAAAAGCAACGTGCCGAAGAAGTGATAGCCTATATTGATAGCATCATCCATGATTTAAAAACACGGGGTGCCAAAGGATCATCCTTAACCTGTTACGTGGGTGGATTAGGACAAAGCGGGCCGCATGGTATACAATCTACCGACCCGTCATTTGCCCCCTTCGCGTTCCTTGGCCTGAAAAATGTTGCTTCAAGAGGAAAAGATACCGAACCGGTATCCTATCTCAATATTGCAAAAGAACAAATTGTTGTTTGGGATCCTGATGTGATTTTCATTGATATTTCCACTATGAGGCTCGGGGCAGATATTAATGCCCTGGCACAGTTACGCGAGGATCCCTCTTTCAAGCATTTGAAGGCAGTAAAGAATAAACAGGTTTACGGGCTTTTCCCGAACAATTCATATAATAAAAATTTCGAGGTGGTCCTTGCCAACGCGTATTTTATCGGTAAAATTGTTTTTCCCGAAACATTTTCTGATATTGCCCCCATGGAAAAGGCAGAAGAAATAGCTGTTTTTCTAAATGGCGGGCCGGCCTTTGCCAAATTAAACGAAATGTTTGGCAACACCGGGTTTGCACGATTATTATTGCCATGATTTTAAAACAAAACAGGTTAAAATATAAAATTGTCCCATTTCCCGAGTACAGGAAATATATTTACAAGAAACGCTTGTTCCTTGCAATACTGGTGACGATCTGCCTGGTTTCATTTTTTTCTTCTGTTTCACTGGGCTCCATTACCATTCCTTACAAAGAAGTATTTAAAACCCTTGTAGGATTGGAAAGTTCACAACGCTTTCAAAATATTATCATGAATATACGTTTGCCTAATGCCTTGGCTGCACTGATAGCAGGGAGCGGGCTTGCCATATCAGGGGCCGTGATGCAGTCAGTTCTCCGAAACCCGCTGGGCTCGCCATTTACACTGGGCATCTCGCAAGCCGGGGCTTTTGGTGCGGCTATTGCCATCATTTTAGCGGGTACCGGGGTAATGCAGTCCACCCAGGTGGGGGCTGTTACAGTTATTGACCCTTTTCTTACCATCGGGTTTGCATTTTTCATGTGTATGCTTTCTGCTTTAATTATAGTCCTTATAGCAAAGTTATACAGTACAAGCCCCGAGGTAATGGTGCTATGCGGTGTTGCCCTTGGCGCTGTTTTTTCAGCCGGCACC
>CAZKIR010000141.1:0-9225 GCA_964552835.1 uncultured Bacteroidales bacterium | reverse complement strand
GTGACAACTGATTGGCAAGAAAAAATTGAAATTGGTGAAGGCTGGGCCTATGGCATGGAATTCATGGTGCAAAAAAATACCGGGAAAACCACGGGATGGATAGGGTATACCTTATCATGGAACAATAGGCAATTTGATAATATTAGTTTTGGCGAAGTATTTCCGGCCAAGTATGATCGCCGGCATGACATCGGTATCGCGGTTAACCACCGTTTTAACGAAAAATATGATCTTGGCCTTACCTGGGTATATGGCACGGGCAATGCCGTTACCCTTCCTTTTGAAAAATATGCCTCGATGTATAGCTTTGCCAGCAGGGGGTATAATAGTTATAATTATTTTGAAAGTTCTGCCGGAGTAGAATATTTTGATAAGCGAAACGGCTATCGCATGCCCTCTTATCATCGATTGGACCTTGGCTTGAATATTCACAAACCCTATAACTGGGGCGAGCTTACCTGGAGTTTTGGGGTGTACAACGCGTATTTCAGGCAAAACCCTTTTTATTTATATTTTGGTTATCATAACAATCATAGGGTGTTGAAACAAGTTAGCTTATTCCCGGTAGCTATCCCGTCCATTAGTTTAAAAATTGATTTTTAAGATGACGAACATGAAGAATACAAGCAATCTCCTGGCTTTTCTGCTTATCTTCGCTTCTTGCGAAAAAGTGTTGGACATTAATATTCCTGTTAAAGAAGGCAGGATCGTGGTAAATAGCGTGTTAAACCCCGATAGCAACATTCAGGTAAACGTTAGCAAAAGCCTTCATATACTCGATAATATGGAAGTGAAATGGATGGATAACGCGAAGGTAAGTATTTCAGGGCTTGATGGCGATCCCGGTGCGTTTATTTACCAGGGAAACGGGACTTACGAGTTGGCCGCCCAACCTGCCCCTGGCAAAGAATATACCATAAAGGTAGCGGTTGATGGATTGGAAACGGCCACCGCCAAGCAAAGGGTTCCGGCCCCTGTTTTGATTCATTCCATTGATACCCTCGAGTATTTGCACGAAGGTGAAAACAGGTACCGCTTTACCGTTACATTTAAGGATCCGCCTTCCGTGGCAAATTATTATAAGGTAAACCTGGTGGCCAATCGTGTCTTTTATGGTGAATGGAACGAGGAAAAGGGCGAACCGGAAATTTATCACGAGCAAGATAATATTTTTATCGAATCCGACGATCCCGTGGCACAGGGCATTGATACTTGGTTTCATCAAGATGGCATGGTCTTTTCTGATGATATTTTCAACGGGAAAACCTATCAATTCACTTTTAACACGGGTTCATGGAGCTTATTTAATTACGGGATCGACTCGAACCTCGTGCACGTGCAATTTAGCACCCTGAGCGAAGATTATTTTTTATACCTCACGTCTTTTAACAAGTACATGGAAGCCAAAGACAATCCCCTGGCCGAGCCGGTGAGCGTGTATAATAATATCGAGAATGGTTATGGCATCCTGGGCGGGTACTCCCGTGATGAGGACACCTTGCTTTTTATCCGGCAAGGTGGACATGAAGAACCGTATTACTATTAACGAAAATTAAAAACTGTCCAACACTTCCAGGTTATACCGGATGGAAGCAAAAGGAGGGATACTATAATAATAATGCCCCTCATAAGCCAGGCTGGAAGGGATTACCACTTTGGCCTGGCCGCCCACTTTCATAAGTGCCACGGCTTTTTCCAGGCCTTCGATAACGTCCCCCTCGCCAACGGTAAATTGTAATGGCCCGGCTTGGCTAGCGCTTTGGGTCAAGGTCCCGTCTAACAGGTAAGCCTCGTAAGATATTTTTACCACGTCGTTGGTATCTATTTCAGCACCGGTACCTTCTTTCGTGCTTAGGAAAGTAAAGCCTGTAGAATCCGGGACCGTGTCCCACTCGTGTTCCTGCACGTAGGATCGGATCCTTTCAAGTTCCCATTCCAGGGAGTCTTCCACTATTTCTACCACTTCTATTTGCAGGTGGTAGGTATTGTAATTCGGGACTGATGCGTTGGGATTGTAATAGGCAAGCCTAAAGGGCACGATGAAACGGCCTTTTTCCCCTTTGCTCATGAAAAGTATTCCTTTGTCAAGGCCCAGCATCACGTGCCCGCGCCCCACGATAAAACGAAAGTTCGAGTCAATTTGTTCTTCAAGTAATTCTTCGCCCAGGGGCTTTCCCATGGCATGGGTAATTATAAAATCCCCGTTTTGTACTTTCTCCCCTTGCCCTTCTCTTGATTGGTAATATCTCAGGCCTTCTTCAGTTGATGTGTCTATTTCAATATTGTTTTCTTCAATAAAATTTTGTATGGCTTCTTCTTCTTGTTGAAGTTCTTTGTCTACTTCCGGTTTACACCCTTTCCACGAGAGGCTAAACAGCATGATTATGAAAGCGGTCACGAATGGTTTTATGTTGTTCATAAGAAAATATTTTTTTACACGGCTACACTATTTAACTTCGAGCAATTCAATTTCATATATCAAAGATGTGAAAGGAGGAATAATTCCCGTGCTGGAACCTTCTTTCCCGAAGGCAATTTGGGACGGTAATATCACGATCGCCTTTTCGCCTTCCCGCATCATGCCGATGGCTTCTTCCAGGCCTTCGATTACTTGCCATTCGCGGCCATAAATAAATTCGAATGGTTGCTGGCGTTTCTTGGTCGAATCAAAAAATTTCCCGTTTAAAAATTTCCCCTCGTAATGCACCAAAATCGTATCGCCTCGCGAAACCACGGGGCCTTTTCCTTTTCGCAGGGGGATGTAAACCAGGCCTGTTGAGGAAGGTTGCACGTTTATCTTGTTTTCCTCCAGGTATTGCCGCAAAACGGTTTGTTCATATTCCCCGAAATCTTGTATCCATTTTAAAAAGGCTGCTTTTTCACGGTGGTAATCTTCCTGGGTTTGTATCTCGATCATTTTAACCTTTACTTTCATGTTCGAGTTTACAGTAAGAAAACGGGGCAAGGGGGCATCAAGGGTTTTGTGAAAGAAGTTATCGGCAGAGATAATAAAAGTGGCCGTTTCGCCCTGGGCCAGCATCGAGAAACATTCGTCAATTGACCCCTTGTATTCTGGCCTGGTAATCTGGAATTTTCTCCTTCCCTTGAAAAAGGTAGAGTCCTCCATGGTACTATAAGCAATATCTATCGTGATATAATCACCTGGTTCCGGTTTCACGGTGTTTTCCCCTATGGTATGGAGCTTATAATATATGCCGGATTTTGTTTGGCTATAGCCAGGAAAAGGGTTTTCCTGGCAATGGCTGAACAACAAAAAGAAAAAAACAAGAAACCAATACTTTTTAAAAATCATAAGTAATTAATTGTTAATATCTTTTACATCAACAAGGGTAATATCATAAACCAGGGTGGCCCTTGCCGGTATTTTATTGTCATCGCCCAGTAACCCGTGTGCCCTGTGTGGCGGCAAGATAAAACGGGCCTTGTCGCCTTCCTGCATTAATAATATGCCTTCTTCCAGCCCGGATTCGATCCCGCCCCTCCCGATCCTGAACTGTTTTGGCCCCAGGCTGTCCGAGGAATAACATACTGTCCCGTCCAGTAATTCAAGCTGGTACAAGACGGTAGCTTCCTTGCCTTTTATTGCCGGGGCGCCCGTGCCATGTTCATAGATCATGTACCATAGCCCGGTTTTTGTTTCTTGCATTTCCCAATTTCTTCTTTCCGCGTATTTTTCAATTATTTCGGCATCTTTTTTAATCAAGAAACGGTTCATTTCCATCAATTCTTCGTCGCTCACCTCTTTATTTCGCGACTGTTCTTGTTGGGGAACATTCCTTTTACAAGAAAAGAAAAATACGCCCAAGATCAAAATAAACAGGCTATAAAATTTAACAGCAGATATTTTAAAGTTCTTTTGCATGTTTTTTTACCAGTTGTTCGAAGGTATCAAGTGTTTCTTTCATCGAGAGCCGTGATTTGCCACCGGCGGCATTGCAGTGGCCACCGCCCTCGAAATATTTTGCCGCGAAATCGTTCGCCCCGAAATCCCCTTTCGACCGGAAAGAAATTTTCACGTGGTCTTCTTTTTCGATGAAAAGGGCTGAAAAACGCACGTTTTCAATTGATAAGGGATAATTCACGAAACCTTCCGTGTCGCCTGTTTCATGGTTAAACCGCTTGAGCTCTCCCTGGCTTAAAGAAATGTAGCCAGTGTATAATTCTGGAATAACCTTCATTTTTTCCTGCAAACAGTACCCTAGCAAACGCATCCGGTCCACGGGGTAGGTGTTGTAAACTTTGCCGTGAATATACTCAATATCTATGCCATGTGCAACCAATTGTGCCAAAATATGGAATGTTTCCACGTGCATGTTGTGTTTAAAACCTACCGTATCGGTCATGATCCCCGTGTAAATGCAAGCCGAGATGTCTTTGTCAACATGCCTTGAAAAGCCCATGGACACCATGAAATGCATAACTAACTCAGCGGTTGAACTGACCTTGATCCGCGATATGGTAAAATCGGCGAATGGATCCGGCCCCGGGTGGTGATCGATCAATACCTTGGGGTTAGGGTTCTTCTTGATCATCTCGCCAAGCCCTTCAATCCTTTCCAATGAATTAAAATCCAGCGCGAAGAACAGTTTCGCTTCTTGTATCCACTGGCTGGCCGATAGCTTATCTTGCTCGTAATTGATAATATACTGAAAACCTGGCATCCAGGATAAGAAGGCGGGGGATTGGTTGGGAATAATTACCCGGCATTCATGCCCGAGCATGTTCAATAGCCGGCACAAGGCAAGGGAAGAGCCGATAGCGTCGCCGTCAGGGTTAACGTGGCTCACGATTACACTTTTTTTTGCCTTTTCAATTATCTTGTTTAGCTTGCTAAGCTGTTCTTTTTCTAGTATTTTCAAGTATAATGGTTTTATTCGTGAAAAGGTTCAAATATAAAAATAACTTCCCGTTTCAGGTAATATCAGTGAAAAATTTTTATATTCGCCTGCAAGTTAATAGCATAAAATTGAAATGTAGTGAGACAACAAATACCACGAACTTTGATTAGTAATTATACCTGTTAAATAATCAATTTATTCATTAATTAAAACATATACACGTGAAAGGACGATACACTTTTACTATTATCAAGCCCGGGGTAGTTGACCGGGATCAAATAGGGCCGGTACTGGCCATGATCAACGAGGCCGGTTTTCATATCGCGGCCATGAAATATATCCAGATGACTCGCCAACAAGCCGAGGCATTTTATTCCGTGCACCGGGGCAAACCTTTTTACGAGGGCTTAGTTCATTTCATGACCTCCGGACCGGCCGTCGTGGCAATTCTCGAGAAAGATAATGCCGTGGAAGACTTCCGGGAATTGATCGGGCCTACCGATCCCGCGAAGGCGAAAGAGGGGTCAATTCGCGAACGTTTTGGTGAGAATACCCAACGGAACGCCGTGCATGGGTCTGACAGTGATGAAAATGCATGCCGCGAAAGTGATTTTTTCTTTTCGAAAGCCCAACGGTTTTGGAAGAATAAAAATTTGAGCCTGGATTAGGCGCTTTGTAGTTGCCAATTCAAATAGTTATTTGAACACGATATCATTTATCAGGTTTTCTCCCGCCTGCTCGTTCAAGCGTTTCACGATGTCTTGCTTGAGCATTACTAGTTCTTGCCTTACTACCGAGGAATGCAGGTACACGTGCAAGGTCTTGTCTTTCACGTACAAGTTGCGCGTGTAACGGTTTACGGTTTTGCCCACGACCGTTTCCCAGGACTTCACGAGCCGGACTTCTTTGATTTTCTGTTCAATGTTTAGCTCCTTCAATGCTTGCTGAAGGATACTGCCTAGGTTTTCAGTGTTGCTCCTGCGCATGGTTTTCGTTTTTTATTTCACCATCCTGGATCATGAAAATCTGGTGATCTATCCCGATACCTTCCAAAATATTTTCCACCCTGTGTTTATTGGTATCGGTAATGAATATTTGGCCGAAATGGTTTTCAGCAACCAGGTTTACAATTTCTTTTACCCGGTGGGCGTCCAACTTGTCAAAAATATCGTCCAGTAACAAGATGGGCTTGAAGTTATTTATTTCTTTCATGAAATCAAATTGGGCTAATTTCAAGGCCACGGTAAAAGTTTTTTGCTGACCTTGTGAACCTGATTTCTTCAATGGATGCCCCTCGATATTGAATGTCAGGTCGTCCTTGTGCACCCCCGTGGTGGTGTATTGCAATATCTTGTCTTTTTCAAGGCTGTTTCGAAGAAGGGCAGCGTAGTTTTGATTGTTAAGCCCCGACTCGTAATGCAGGCTGATGTTTTCTTTTTCCCGGGACACCCGGTTATAGTAGTCCTGGAATACCGGTACCAGGCGCCTGATAAATTCAACCCGCCTGGAATGAATCAATTCGGCCTTAGGGATTAATTGGCCGTTATATATTTCGATCATGGATACATCATTATTTCTCCGTTCGACCAACTCCTTGAGCAGTTTGTTGCGTTGCGAGATGATTTTGTTATATTGTATAAGGGTTTCAAGGTATTCCCTGTCATACTGTGATATTACGCTATCGATAAACTTTCGTCTTTCCTCGCTGCCGCCTTTTATCAGCACACTGTCTTGTGGAGAGCTGATAACCAATGGTATAAGACCAATATGATCAGATAGTTTCGGGTATTCTTTTTGGTTGCGCTTGCATTGTTTGCGGGTGTTTTTCTTGATGCTACAAGCGATGTTTTCTGTTTTTCCTTTTCTTTCGTACTCGCCCTGGATCATGAAAAAATCTTCCTCATGGTTGATGTTTTGGCTATCAATGGGATTGAAATAGCTTTTACAAAACGACAAGTAATAAATCGCGTCCAGGAGATTGGTCTTGCCTACCCCGTTGTTGCCTAAAAAGCAATTTATCTTGGGGGACAGTTCAACTTCGCCCTGCTTGTAATTTTTAAAATGAATAACAGTTATTTTCTTCAAGTGCATATCCTGTTCTACCAATAATTGATCCTTCAAAGCTGTAAAATTAATAATAAACATCAGGGGGTTTTTAATTTTTAGGGGTATTTTTTTCAAATAAATCATAAAAGATATACATTTGCGTGCATATTTTGGATAATAAATTTTAAGCTAGTATGGCAAAAAAGAAAAAGGAGCAATCCCCCGAACAACTGGAAGCTTTTGAATCGGCCCTTACGCGGACCGAACGCTTTATCGAGGACAATCAGAAAATTATTACCATCGTGGTCTTGGTTATCGTTGGCCTGGTGGCCGCGTACATGGGCATCAAGCGATTTTATCTAAGGCCTCTTGACATTGAAGCCCAATCGCAAATGTTCGTGGCCGAGCGGTACTTCGAGCAAGATTCTTTTGAACTGGCATTGTACGGGGATGGTAATTATTTTGGTTTCGTGGACATAGCCGATGATTACACCATCACGAGATCAGGCAATTTAGCTAATTATTATGCCGGGATTGCATACTTGCAACTAGGCGAACACGAGAATGCCATTGCTTACCTGAAAGATTTTAAAGCGAAAGGCAAACTGGTCGGTGCTATAGCCTATGGTGCCCTTGGAGATGCTTATATGGAAATTGGGGAAACCGGTAAGGCAGTGGATTATTATATGGATGCTTCCACTTATGTTGAAAACAAATTTACCTCGCCCTTGTATCTTATAAAAGCCGGCAGGGCTTTGGAATTGCTCGGGGATTATAAGGCTGCGCTCGAGGTGTACACGAAGATAAAAGCCAAATACCCGGACAGCTCCGAGGGCAGGAATATTGATAAGCTTATTACCCGTGCGGAGTTAAGAACAGAATAGGTAAGGATTGGATTATAGTTGTTTAGCATGGCCACGAACCTGAAAAATTTATCGGATTATAACCCCCGGGAAGTTCCTTCTGCAAAAGATATGCGGTTTGGTATAGTGGTGGCCGAATATAATTATGATATTACCGGGGCATTGTTGCAAGCTGCTGTAAACACCTTGCTAAAACACGGGGCCAGTGATGAAAATATCTTGATAGAACATGTTCCCGGGAGTTTTGAATTAACAAAAGGGGCACGATACTTGACCGAGTATTCTGATATTGACGCGGTAATTTGCATAGGCTGCGTGATACAAGGCGAAACCAAGCATTTTGATTATATTTGCGATAGCCTTACCCAAGGGATAACGCAACTTAACCTGGATTATCCATTGCCCTTTATTTTTGGGGTACTTACCACGAATAATTTGCAGCAAGCCAAGGACAGGGCAGGCGGGAAGCACGGGAACAAGGGCGACGAGGCCGCTATCACCGCTATTCGCATGGTAGCCACGTGGAATAAGTTCGAGGGGAAAATCCCTGGATAACACGGGATGCTTTTAACTGGAAGTAATTATTTGTGATTTTGCCCGATAATATTATTTATGGCTCTGTAGCTCAGCCGGATAGAGCAACGGCCTTCTAAGCCGTAGGTCGAAGGTTCGAATCCTTCCAGAGTCACTATATTACTTGCCCCATGATGGCCCTTGTTTATCCTGACGCTTTGGGGACTATATATAAATTATTACTTTTTACCGAATAGATAACTTGTATCGCGTACCAAAGTACCGGGAAGTTGAAATGCTTACATTTTTTTAAGCGTGGGCGGGAACTTTCAGCTAATAATCAAAGGGGATAATTGCTAGATTTGGGCTTAAGCCATTCATAAACAAGGGTTTGTTTTTCATGTAACGGGGTGTTTCACCCTGGGGCCACCGGGCCAAAATACCCGGATTGTTTATAAAATCCCCAAATTGTTGATAGCTTTTGCTTTATATACATGGCCTTTTTTTCAAGAATGTTTTTCTTTGAAAAGAAAATCATGAACCATATATTTTCTTTGAAAAATGGCAAGAAGAAGTAAAAATCCTAACCTCAAGCGGGTAAACCCGCAGACTATCCGGTTGAATAACCTGGAACTTTCTGCATTGAACAACTATTGCAACAAGTACAGGGTGGCCAATAAGTCCAAGTTCATGCGCGAAACGATCATGGTAGAGATCATAAAGAAGTTTGAAGAGGATTATCCTTCTCTTTTCGAGGAGCCAACCCAACCCACCCTATTTGATCAAAAAATGTGAAATAGTGCTTGAAAACTATTTCACATTTTTTTTGCCTGGCCCGCCGAAACCCGGAGAAAGCATATTTTTATTAAATGTTGATCGGGTGCGGGGGCTTAGGACTCCCCGAAAAATAACATCCGTTAATTAAGCATATATGTATCATCTCT
>CAZKIR010000140.1:0-9284 GCA_964552835.1 uncultured Bacteroidales bacterium | reverse complement strand
TGGCTTTATCTTGACCTTTGGTTTATTAAAAAGTTCGGCCATACGGTCCAGTTCTTCTTGCGGGACTTTTTGTTCCATGATCACGATGGCATTCTCCAAATCGCCTCCCTTGATCAGGTTGTTCTCGTACAAGTATTCCAGTTCATGAAAAAACACGAAGGTACGGCAAGGGGCAATTTGGTTTTGAAAATCTTCCAGGTTACTGATGGTGGCGTACTGGTTTCCCAACACTTTGCTTTCATAATCAATCAGCACGTTAAGGTGAAAATGATCATCGGGAAATGCCGTAATTTCAATTTGGTTCTCCTCATCCTTGAAGGAGGTAATTTCTTTTATCTCTATATAATCTTTGGCTGCTGCTTGATCTTGCATCCCGGTTTCAAGAATGGCCTCCACGTATTTTCTGGAGCTTCCATCAAGGATAGGTACTTCTGGCCCGTCAATCTCGATGTAAGCATTGTCAATTTTCATCCCGTAAAGGGCTGCCAACAAGTGTTCGATCGTGCCCACGCGGGCACCGTTTTCTTCTAACGTAGTGCCCCTGGAGGTCACTGCCACGTTGTTTACATGGGCATGTATACTCGTCTTATCATCAAGGTCGGTACGGATAAAAATATACCCCGTGTTTTCCGGGGCAGGTTTAATGTCGACATGCACGTGTTGGCCCGTGTGCAGGCCAGTCCCTTCAAATGATATCGTGTTTTTTAATGTTTTTTGCTTTTCGTTCATGAATGCGGTAATTTCAAATTCTAAAAAACTGGCGCAATATACAAAAATTGAACCAGTATATCCTTATTAATTTTTTTACAATTTGAAAATCTTACTTTTTACTTATATTTTTCTTAAGTTCTTCAATTTGTTTTTCAAGATCATTGATTTGTTTATAAATCCCGGGCAATTTTTTAAAATAAACATAACTCCGCTTGTATTGCCCGAAGTTATATGCCGGGGATCCCTGCACGATTTCCCCTTCGGTATTGATATTAGAAGCTATTCCCGATTGGGCGGCCACTTTTACTTTATCGGCCACGTTCAAGTGGCCCGATAAGCCGACCTGCCCGCCAAACATACAATATTTTCCTACTTTTGATGATCCGGCTATCCCGGATTGGGCAGCGATAACCGAATCTTGCCCGATTTCCACGTTATGGCCCACCTGGATCAAGTTATCCAACTTAACCCCTTCACGAATAATAGTTGAGCCCATGGTAGCCCTGTCGATGGTAGTGTTGGCACCAATTTCCACGTTATCTTCCAGGATAACGTTTCCCACCTGGGGGATTTTCTTGTAATTGTTAGTTTCGCATCGCGGCGCGAAACCAAAACCATCGGCCCCGATAACACTACCGGCATGAACAATACAATTTTTACCAATCTGGCAATCATGGTATATTTTTACCCCGGGATATAACACGGTATTGTCCCCTATCACGGTATTTTCGCCAATATAGACCTGTGGGTAAATTTTCACGTTGTTCCCGAGCTCTACCTTATCGCTAATGTATGAAAAAGTGCCGATGTACACATCCTTTCCTACTTTTACCGAACTGCCAAGGCATGAATTGTCATCAATCCCTTTTTTTTCTTTTCTTGTTTGTTCTTTTAACTCCAGTAACGAGGCAAACCCATGGTAAGCATCGTTTACCTTTATCAAGGTAGCAGTTATTTCTTGCTCGGCCACGAAATCTTTATTAACCAGTACAATCGATGCTTCGGTATCATAAATATAGCGGGTGTATTTTGGGTTAGCTAAAAAAGCCAAGGTACCTTTTTTACCTTCTTCAATCCTTGAAACATTATGAACAATTACATCTGGATCTCCTTCAATCTCCCCGTTCAAAAATTCGGAGATTTGCTTTGCCGTAAATTCCATTTTCATATATTTTCCTGTAAAACTATATAAATAATTTCATTAGCTAAAAAAAATCTTTGGGATAACACAAAAAATATTTCTTAATATTTTTTGAAAGCATCGATTCATAGGGGATATCAGAGGCATTTTCAATGGTTTCAACAGCCCCGGTTTTAAACAAAATATCAATATGCTTGTCAAACTGGCTATATGCATTGTTGCTAATGGAATCAGTGAAAACGAAGTAAGGGGTTTCTTCTTCCGAAAGCTGGTATTTCTCCTTGTACTGGTGTTGCAATTTTTTTACCCTCTCTTTTGAAAAAGGCTTGTCTTGCAACTCGATCTTGTATAATTTCCGGTTAATGATCGACCGGGACAAGCAGGAAAGGATCTTGTCAGGGTGATCCATCCAGTTTTTCAAGGTCACGATAATATCTGTATCATCAAGTTTCGCGAAATGAAATAATATCTTGTCGCGTGTCCCGGTTTCATGGGTCGTCTTTTTGTCAAATTCTTGTTTAAGAAAAAAAGACAGGTCTGGCGTGAGGAACAAATCACTTTTTCGTTCCACGAGTTCCCCTGCCCTTTTAAAAATATTGATCAAAAGGTTCTCGGCAGAAAGCACGGTTTTGTGCAAGTATACCTGCCAGTACATTAACCGCCTGGCGATTAAAAATTTTTCAATCGAATAAATACCCTTGGATTCGACCACGAGTTTATCGTTCACCACGTTCAACATTTTAATAATCCGGTCAGAACCTATGGTGCCCTCGCTAACACCGCTAAAAAAGCTGTCCCTTTTCAAGTAGTCCAGGCGGTCCATGTCAAGTTGCCCGGATACTAGCTGGTGCAAGAATTTTTTCGGGTACGCGTCATTAAATACTTGTATGGCCAAGCTAAGTTGCCCGTTAAAATGCTCGTTTAATTTTTCCATGAAAAGTTTTGAAATATCTTCATGCCCCAAGTCCTTAATCAGGCTAAGCTCAAGGGTATGTGAAAAAGGGCCGTGGCCGATATCATGCAAAAGTATAGCAATCTTCACCGCTTCTTCCTCTGCAGGGCTTATGTCGTGCCCTTTTGCCCGGATTACTTGTATGGCCGAATCCATCAAATGCAGCGCACCAAGGGCATGTTGGAAGCGGGTATGGTTCGTGCCAGGGTACACGAGATTAGTCATGCCCAATTGCCGTATCCGCCTTAATCTTTGAAAATAAGGGTGCTCAATAAGTTGGAATTGGATATCGGAGTCAACGTGAATAAACCCGTGCACGGGGTCATTTATTATTTTCTTCCTTTTTCCAGGGTTTTCTGTCAGCATGAAACGTGCTGTTTTATCATAAATTGCTGACAAAGGTATAAAAATTAAAAATGCCGGGGAAGAAAATCCCTCCCATAACTATCCATTAACTTATATCTATCATGCAGTATTGGGCAAAATATTCTATTATAATTTAATAAAAAAAGTAAAACTACGCCTGTAGTAAACACTATAAATTTTTGATCTTGGCTTCGCCTGGTTAGGGAAAAGAGGTCCTTTTTATTGATTCACTTCTACAAGGTTAAAAGGCACTTTGGTCAATGTCATGAAATCCATGCCCAGGTCACGGACCGAGTCATCATCGGTTTCATAATACCAGTTTATTTTTATATCATGCCCGTCAAGATAGCATTTTTCAAGCAAATTGATCATCTTAAAAATAAACTTGTTGGAATTACTGTTAGAATACTCAATTTTGAAGTTTACCTGGGTATAAGGGGGTGGGCTTTTCACGTAATGTTCTAGCCATTCAACAAGTGGCCTGTAAAACGGGGCCGAATCTTCTAAAATTGACCGGCCTTTGAGTTCAATCACCCCTTCGTTAAAATTAACAGCAGGGGTTTTGTCGGTAGCTTTCAATACTATTTTCACCAACAACAAGATTTTAGGTTAAAAAATCTACTTTCTAGTGGCTCAATAAAAATACGTAATATTAAAATCAATATCAAGAAAAACCACGAAATTTTAACCTTGGCAATATAAATATTATTTTTTGAATCCCTGTCTTTAATCTTCATAAAAGTGAAGTTGTTCCTAAAAACTAACTCTTGTACGCACAAGTGCCTATAATTAAGCCCTGATTACAAATTAAATAAAAATAATACTTAAATAACTTGTACGTACAAGTTATTTTTTTATATTTGCATCTTATATTTAATATGGTAATGTTAGAACAACCTAGATATAAAAAAGTTTATGGTTGCTTGAAAGATCAAATCTTGAAGGAGGTATACCATAATGGGGATTTGCTACCGTCGGAGAATGAGCTTTGCCAAGTATACGGCATAAATCGCTCGACCGTGAGGCAAGCCTTGGGCGAACTGGAAAAGGAGGGGTATATAGAGAAAAAACAAGGCAAGGGAAGCCTGGTGAAAAATAAGAAAAGGCTTGGCCTGTTATCTGTAAAAGGCTTCTCTGAAGTTCTCTCGAAAAAGAAGATAAAGGTAACCACAAAACTTACGCGTGGCCCCTTGGTAACTTCCTGGCCAGAAAATTTCTTTTACGATTTAAACAAGATGGAACACGAGGCTGGCTGTATTTACCTCGAAAGGTTACGTTTAGCAGGAAATGAACCGGTGATGTTTGAAAAAACCTATATCCCGAACTTGAACTTGCCACGGTTTACGAAAAA
This sequence comes from uncultured Bacteroidales bacterium, assembly GCA_964552835.1. Classification (GTDB taxonomy): domain Bacteria; phylum Bacteroidota; class Bacteroidia; order Bacteroidales; family CAYFUP01; genus CAZKIR01. Next base: position 4,763 of record CAZKIR010000140.1, on the reverse strand, counting down.
AGCTTTGAAAAACGGTTCCTTGTTTGAAACTTTGCGGGCAAGTTACCAGGTTGAAATTGTTAACCTTTATCAGGATATACGGGCCATTAAAGCCTCGGAAGGATTACCGGGATTATTAAACGTGAAACCAGGCGGGCCGGTTTTACTTATTAACCGCCAATACGATACCAACCGGGAACAACTAAAAATATATAGTTCTTTAGTATGTAACACGAACAATTATTCAATTAGCAATGAATTCGAATAAAAAAAAGATCAGATTTTTTACCTTTGGAAATTTTAATCAAATTTCTAACTAACTAACTAAATTAATGATCGATGAATAAAATTTCTTTAAAAGAAAAGCTAGGCTTTAGTATTGGAGAATACTCTTCTAGCGTGGTATGGCAGACTTTGATGTTCTTCCTGCCGATTTTTTATACCGACACCTTCGGGCTAACAGCCAGTGCGGTAGCCTTGATGTTTGGTGTGGTAAGGATTTTTGACGCGTTCACGGATCCCGTGATGGGGATGGTAGCCGACAGGACAGAGACCCGCTGGGGCAAGTTCAGGCCTTTTATTTTATGGTTGGCAATACCTTACGGCCTGGGCACGGTGCTAATGTTTACCACACCTGACCTGGCAGGGCAAGCAAAAATCGTGTATGCCTATGTTACCTATTCTGCCATGATGGTAATTTACACGGCCATCATGATCCCCTACAACTCCCTTATTGGCGTTATCAGCCCCAACCCGCAAGAGCGCACCAGCGTATCCTCCTATAAATTCGTTTTCGCCTACGCTGCCGGGTTTTCAGTTCAACTCCTAATTATTCCAATGGTCAAAAAACTGGGGGCAGGAGACGATGCCAAGGGATACCAGCTAACCATGGCTTTTTTCGCGGTTATTAGCATTATCTTCTTTATAATTTCTTTCCTGTCAGTAAAAGAAAGGGTAAAGCCCGATCCCGACCATATATCAAACATAAAAAGCGATATAAAAGATTTGTTAACGAACAAACCCTGGATAATACTCTTTTTTATCAGCCTGGCTACCTTGATATACGTGGCCATCCGGAGTGCCGACATCGCGTATTTCTTTAAATATTACATTAATAACGAGGATTATATTGCCCAACTCAAGGCCATCAGTGACGGCGGTTTCATGAACAAGATCACCATCGGGTTATACCGAACGGGTACCTTCATGGCTATTGGCACCGCGTTTGTTTTACTAGGCGTGCTGCCTACCAAACGACTTTCGGCAAAATTCGGAAAAAGAAAGCTCTACATATGGTGCATGGTCATTATTGCCATTTCTTCTTCTGTATTTTACGTAGCGGGGCCAAGGGACTTATTATTGATTTATGCGGCCCAAATTTTGTTCTCGATAGCCTCTGGCCCCACTATGCCCCTTTTATGGTCAATGTTGGCCGATACAGCTGATTACTCACAATGGAAAAATGGCCGTCGGGCCACTGGCTTAGTTTACTCGGCTGCAACCTTCGCCCAGAAAGCTGGTTTTGGTTTAGGCGGGGTTATCGTGATGGGGATTTTGTCCCTGTTTGGTTTCGTGGCCAACGAGATGCAAACCGAAACTTCTATCATGGGCATCCGTTTATCCATGAGTGTGGTTCCGGCCGCGGTTGCCATTATCGGTGCTATCCTGCTATTTTTCTATAACTTAGACGATAAAACAGTAGACCAAATAGAAAAAGAACTAGCGACCAGAAAATTAGCCAAAGAAAACGGTTAAACCAACAATCAAAAATAAATGCCTTTGTTAGAACAGGGGCATTTATTTCACTTTTTAATTTAAACTCTTAAAACAATATCTATGAAATCTACCAAAGTACTTGTTCCTGAAATCAATAAAGTAGAATTCACCGAAGACATATTTAACGAGAAGATTACCGATCCATATGATCTCATTATAAAAAACCAGTACTCGCACGTGAGCGCTGGCACGGAATTGGCCTGCCTGGCGGGTTTAGAATCTTTTTTTCAATTACCTGACACCCCCGGGTACACGGCCGTGGGCGAAATCATTGAAAAAGGTGAAGGAATTGATCATTTAAAAGCGGGAGACATGGTTTACACTTATGGCCCCCACAAGCAATATTTTAAAATCAATGCCCGCGACCGTTGGCATGGCGTATGCGTGAAAATTCCAGACGGGTTGACAGGCGACACGGCCTCATTTACCCACATGGCCACCATTGCCATGACAGCCTTGCGTAACGCGAAAATTGAACTAGGCGATCACGTGGCCATAACCGGCCTGGGAGCTATCGGCAACCTGGCCGCGCAACTGGCACAATTGCAAGGCGCTTACGTGTATGCATCCGATATTAACGAGGTGCGCCTGGACATAGCGAAAAAAAGTGGCCTTGAAACGGTCATAAACACGGCCAAGAAAAATTTCAAGGAAGAAATCGAAAAATTGACCAACGGCAATGGGGTCTCTACCCTGGTTGATGCCTCTGGCATGCCGGCCGTGGTAGAACAATCGCTCGAACTCGTTTCTTTTTACGGGGAAGTAATTTTGTTAGGAAGCCCACGGGCCAAATACCAGGCAAACCTGACCGATACCCTGCAAAAAATACACCTCTTTCCCAGCTTGACCTTGAAAGGGGCCTTGGAATTTACTTTCCCCACCTTCGAGGAAGAATTTATCAAGCATAGCATAGAACGAAACGCGAAAATCGTGTTGAGGCTGTTGAACGAGAAAAAATTGAACGTGGAACATATCTATACCCATAAACTATCGCCTACCGAAGCGGCCAGGGCATACGAAGGGCTTCGTGATAAGAAAGACGAGTACATTGGGGTAGTATTTGATTGGACGAACTTATAAAACCATTAACATATGATACAAGATCGAAAACCTAGAATCGGACTTATCGGGACCGGCATGATTGCCGAACGCCACATTGATAACTTGAACAAGACCGGACGGGCCGAGGTTACCTGGCTGGCCGAAATCAGGGAAGACGTGTTAAAAAAAGTCCAAGACCGTTTTAACATTCCCAACGGCACGGTAGACTACAAAGAACTGCTCGCGGCCGATGACGTGGACGCTGTGATTATTTGCACCCCGCCCAAAACCCACGTGAACATCTTCATGGACGTGCTAAAAGCCGGCAAACACGTGTTGGTTGAAAAACCGGCTGCCATTACCCTCGAGGAGGTAGACCTGATGATAAAAGAAGCCAAGAAATACCCGGAACTTTTGGTTATGGAAGCTTCGGGAAGGCATTCCCGCTTGCAGCCAAAATACGCCAAAATAAAAGAAATCATGGACTCGGGCAAGTTGGGCAAGGTCTATTATATCCATCACAACTGCGTGTTCCGCCAGGGTCGCGGGGGCATTGAATACCACCCAACGGCCAAGTGGTTCTTGAACAAGGCCATTGCCGGGGGTGGGCCGTTGTTTGACTGGGGCGTGTACGATCTCTCCTTTCACCTGGGATTATTCAATGACGAGCCCGAGCTAAAATCCGTGAAAACCTTGTTCACCATTAATGGGCTGGATAAGGTAGATCCCGGTACAGATATTTTTGACGTGGAAGAACATGGTGCCACCTTGATGGAATTCTCGAACGGGATGAAATATTACTGGGAACGGGCCACGAATGCCAACATGGACGTGCCCAATGAAACACGTGTATACGGCACCGAAGGCGGGCTGAAATTCGGGTTCTGCACCTGGGACGACCCGACCATTACCTTTTTTGACGTGGACGAAGATGGAAAAGGAAAAGCCCGGGAAGAAAAAATCACGGTTGACATGGAAGGCCACATCCACGATGAATACCAAATGGCCGAACATTTTATTGACGTGCTTACAGGAAAAGAAAAACCTGTTATGACCCTCGAGTTGGCAAGGAAACACCTGGATATTATATTTAAAGTATACGAAGCAGCCAACCCGTGATAACTTATCCTGCAGGGGCAACAACTGAATGCCCCTGCCTTTTTCCCTTTTCGCTTGATGGCTGTTTAGCAAAAACAATCGAACCGGTTCAAATTTAAATAATATATATAATGGTATGGCTTTTTGCCGGCCAAATGGGGAAATTATGTTTAAACAAGAAAATTATTATAAACTAAAAAAATTAAATTATGGGAAAAGTAAAAGAGTTAGCAAAAATGATCGATCACTCGATCCTTCATCCCACCTTAACCGATGAAGATTTGAAAAAAGAATGTAATGTGGCCGTGAAATATGACGTGGCCTCGGTATGCGTGAAACCCTACGCCGTGAAACAAGCTGCCGAATACTTGAAAGGCTCGAACGTGTTAAACGGTTGCGTGATAGGTTTCCCACATGGGAACAGCGCAATTAAAGTGAAAGTTTTCGAGACCGAGCAAGCTATCAAAGACGGTGCCGTGGAAATTGACATGGTAGTAAACATCGGGAAAGTATTAGGCGAAGATTGGGGCTACGTGGAAGAAGAAATTGGTGCCATCGTGGAGGTTACCAAGAAAAACAACGCGGTATTAAAAGTCATTTTCGAGAACGATTACTTGACTGATGACAAGTACAAGATCAAGCTTTGCGAAATTTGCACCAAGGTGGGGGCTGATTACGTGAAAACTTCCAGCGGATTTGGTTTCGTGAAAGGCCCGGATGGGAAATACGCGTACGAGGGGGCTACCATTAAGGATTTAAAATTGATGCGAGCGAGCGCTGGCCCGGGGGTAAAAGTAAAGGCCGCCGGCGGTGTACGTACCCTGGATGGCTTGTTGAAAGTGCAGGAAACCGGGGCCACCCGCTGTGGG
>CAZKIR010000139.1:0-9335 GCA_964552835.1 uncultured Bacteroidales bacterium | reverse complement strand
ACGCACAATTTAATGAACGAGTATTATGATTTATCAACGGTATTTCCTGATCCTAAAAATGACTATGCTGCATTTAAGGATGCTTATCCATATGACATAGATTGGCAAAATCAAATTTTCCGTACGGCCCCCATCTCAAATTATTCATTATCATATTCAGGAGGGGGCAAAAAATCGACGGTAATGGTGAGCGGAAGTTATTTTAAACAAGACGGGATTGTAAAAACTTCTTCATACGATCGCTTGTCATTTAGGGTGAATTCAACTGTAAAACTATTTGATAAGGTGACGATAGGTGAAAACATTTCATATGGGCATTATACAAGGGGCGTGATATTTGAAAACCAAGAAGACAACTCGCCAATCATCAAAGCGATCCAATATCATCCCCAGGTACCCGTATCTGATGAAGAAATGTTTCCCAATACAACAAATAATTGGTCATATCTCTCGGTAGGCAATGTCCCGAACCCGATGGCCATGTTAAAAACACTAGATCAAGAAAACATTGCCGATCAATTTAATGCCAGCGTTTTCGCGAACATAAAACTTCCGAAAAACTTTACTTTTAATTCAACTTTCGGGGCAAATTTAAATTATTTTAAAAATACCAACTATCAACCAGAGTTTTTTGTTACCTCGAGTTTTAAGCGTTCAGGGAGTCTATTTTCAGAAGGCATAAATCAGTCGCTTGACTGGCAATGGTCAAATATTTTAACCTACAGCAATAAAATTAAAGAGTACCATGATCTTACTATCATGCTGGGGACTGAAACCACGTATGGCAATAACCGTAGAATGCGGGGCACTGGTGTACTGGCATATAACAGTGAAAACATGCGGTATTTAAATAACAGCATGTCAGAGCCAAGCATAGATGGGGGCGGATCAGATTTCGCCGGGTTCTCTTACATTTCACGCCTGTTGTATGGTTATCATGACAAGTACTTAATTACCGGGAGTTTAAGACGTGACGGCTCGTCAAAATTCGGGCCTGGTAACCGTTATGGCTATTTCCCCGCGGGCTCAGTTGGATGGCGGTTCTCCAACGAACCCTTTATGAGTTCAATACCCGTGCTTTCACTTGGAAAATTGCGATTTGGTTACGGGGTGGTCGGGGGCCAAAACGTGGATAATTCTCAATGGCAATCTAGTGTTAGCTTGTACCACTATTATGGATATGTTAGCGGTGATACGCCTGAACAACATTTTGTTTTGGGTGGTGTACCTGCCCGCTTACCTAATCCAGACGTCATTTGGGAAAAAAACATATCACAAAATGCTGGAATTGATCTAGGTTTTTTTAAAAACAAATTAACCTTTACCGCTGATTATTTCTGGAAACGAAACGAGGGAATGTTGGTTCATGTGCCCTTACCCGATGTCGCGGGTTTATATGTCCAGGTTCCTGGGCACGAGGGGCCTGAAAGCATGTATCCATTAAAAAATGCTGGTATTGTTGAAAACACGGGGTACGAGTTTGACCTGGGGTATAAGGATATGGGCAATACCTTTAAATATAGCATTAATATTAACCTTAGCCATTATGATAACATGCTGGTCTCTATTGCAGGGGGGCAAGAATTTAATGCCGCCCAGTTTTCAAGGGGCATTGGATATGTATCTGTTGGGAAAGAAGGGTATCCATTAGGTGTATTTTGGGGATACCAAACAAATGGCATATTTACTGAAGAGGATGCTGAAATAATTACGGACGCTCGGGGACGGGAAAAGCTTGTTGTAACAAACCAATCATTTTATTATGATGAGGAAAATGATTCAAAGGTCTACATGCAATCACAAGCAAAACCAGGAGACTTGCGTTATGTAGACCAAAATGGTGATAATATCTTAAATGATAAAGACCTTACCATGATAGGAAACCCTCATCCCGATTTTACTTTTGGGTTCAATACTAATTTCATGTACAAAGGTTTTGATTTAAGCCTGGCATTACAAGGTGTTTATGGGAACGATATATTTAACGGCATGAAATTTACTTATTTCAATACCGATGGAAGGTTTAACTGGCATGAAAAAATGCTGAATGCTTATCGTTCTCCCAAGTTAGATGATAATGGAAACATATTGATCGAAGGGAACACGGATACAAACATCCCTCGAATAGACCCTTATAGTGAAAATGGAAACATGTCGACAGTTTCAGATTTTTTTATTGAAGATGGTTCGTTTTTGCGAATAAAAAACCTGCAACTAGGTTATACATTCAATCAGAATATAATAAAACGCCTTAAAGCACAAAAAATAAGAGTTTACCTTTCTTCATATAATCTATACACTTTCACTAATTATACCGGCTTAGACCCTGAAATTGGTGAAGGCCAACATGGTGTACTAGATATTGGTGTTGACAGGGGTGCCTACCCGCAAGCACGTTCATATTCTATTGGTATTAACTTAACATTTTAAATGAAAATAATAAAATGATGAAAAAGTATTTAATGTATATAATAATCATATCTCTATTTTCTTCTTGTACCGAAGATTTTTTTGAAGACAAGGGAAAAAAGGGAGAAATTAACACCGAGACATTTTATAGTTCTGAAGAAGGATTAAATCAGGCAGCAGTAGCAATTTACCAGCCTTTAGCCAGGGTATTCAGAATGGACAATGCCAATATGATTTACGAGAGCATTGCTTCTGACGATGCAGAGGCCGGTGGTGAAAACAGAACAGACCAGCCCGATATTCAGGATATAGACAAATTGACCCATAATAGCGCAAATTTATTTCTAAAAACCCTTTGGGCTTATAATTATAAAGGGATTTACTACGCGAACCTTGTTATCAAGCATGGAAAGCAATACATAGAAACGCATGTAAGCGATAATGAATCACCCGCGTATAAATATTTAGGGGAAGCATATTTTCTAAGAGGTTTATATTATTTTCGGTTAAACAAATATTTTGGTGGTGTACCTCTGCTAAATGAAGGATATCTTGATAATATAGACCAATATTACGAGGTTGAACGAAGCAGTATTGCCGAGACTTTTGATCATCTCATCTCGGACTTACACGAGGCTGCCGAGCTTTTGCCATACAAAGCTGATGTAACCGCGGATAATTTAGGCCGGGCAACGAAAGAATCGGCTTGGGGCTTTCTTTGTAAAGCATACTTATTTGAATCTTCTTATGCAAAAAATTATAAAGGAGATAAACGCTTTGAAGGATGTGAACAACACTATGATTCTGCCGCGTTTTTTGCAGAAAAAGTAATTGCTTCACCCTCTACCTATCTTGAAGGGTTAAAAGGCGAGACTTACACCACCAAGTACAACCCGGATGGCGGTACACCGGGTTTTAAGTATATTTTCACGATTGAAGGAGAAAACTCGGGTGAGTCTGTTTTTGAAGTACAACATTTTTATGACACTGAATGGAATTGGTTGACGTCGAAAGGAAATTCATTAAACGTGTTCTCCACCGTGCGACGGTATGAAGATGAAAATGGTAATTCTATCGGGCTTGGAGGCTGGGGCTTTAATTGCCCTACACGAGATTTGTATAACGAGTTTGAAACGGGTGATCCTCGGTTAAAATACACGATAGGCCAACCCGGCGATTCGATATATATTTCGCTAAATAATGAAACAGTACAGGTGCCAATGAATTTTAACCTATCACCTACCGGCATGAGTTGCCGCAAGTACGAGGTACACCCATTTTATTATTGGGGTAAAACCCAACCCCATGAAAACGATGGCCCAACAAACAATAAAATGTTGCGCATGGCAGATATTTACCTTATGGCAGCAGAGGCTTATCTTGAAGCAGGAAATAACACTAAGGCTTTAGAATACGTGAACAGGGTACGAAAACGTGCCCGCAATTCAGGAAACACGGGTGTGCCAGAAGATTTGTCATCAATTAGCTTTAGTGATATTATACATGAAAGACGAGTTGAATTAGCCCTGGAATATGGAAGATTTCAAGATCTGGTACGTTGGAAATTGGCAGAAGACAAACTAGATGGGACACGTAGGGCTTCCGGCGAAACTATATCATTCACGGCAGGAAAGCATGAATTTTTTCCTATCCATAACGATAACATCTTGTCATCAAATGGAAAGATAAAACAAAATTTTGGCTATTAATTATTTATTATTTTTAAATTAAAACATAAAAACTATGAAAACAATTAATTTACTTTTTACATTGACGGTTCTCTGTTCTTTAAGTTTTTCCGCGAAAGGACAAACAAATTTATTGGAGCAATCAGATACCTGTAGTTCTGGCTATATATTTAACAATTCTACTTGCGTGGAAGCAAAAGAAATTCAATATTCTGACGCAGGGTTCACGATAGATGGTGACGCCAGCGAATGGGGCAATATTGGTGTATTTTATAATCCGGAGATAACTTATGGCAAACCAAATAACCCGGATAACCCGAAAGATTATTCGGTAAGCCTTAAATTATCATGGGATGATGATGCATTATATTTCCTTATTGATGCCGTAGATGATTTATTACAATTAACCGATGAAGTCTATGGCAATAATTTTCCTTTTGGTAAAGATGGGTTAGAATTTGCTACATTTTTAACAGGGCCAGACAGTAGCCGGTATCCAGGTTGGAGTGGATATCCCCCGGATCAATGGGGTATTACTGACGATGGCAATGGGCCGCCCCCATCATGGAATTACCATGCTCCTGCCTGGGCTGCAAAACATTACCTGATACCCGGCTTAGACGCGGTTGAACAAAGAGAAGCAGGTCACAATTATTTTGAATGGGACACGGTCAATAACGAGCTTAATACAAACTTTGATTTGCGCGATTTTACAGGTTTTCATGTTGAATATAAAGATAAAGCTTCCGGGGATGGATATTTTATCGAGGCTTCCATGAGCTGGGACTTTTTAAATGGATATAATAATCCTGATCTCGATTACGATACGCGATTTATACCACAAGATGGCGCTACCTTTTGCTATTGGTTACAATTCAATGATGTTGATGGTAGCGAAAGAAACAAAGTTGGCACCACTCCTGGAGATTGGGTACAAATTAATCCGGCCAACAATAATATTATTTTGGTTAAACCTACTGGTATCACCAGGCTAAACGATTTACATGTTACATTACACCCTAATCCAGCTAAAGATTTTCTTTACATCAGAAATTATTCATCAGTAAAGAACATCGAAATAATAAACCTGACCGGAAATGTGATTAAATCATTAGATAATATTAATAATAATAGCATAAGTATTTCTGAATTGCCAGATGGTATATATTTTTTAAGGGCGACTATATCTAATGGTAATACTGGTATAGCGAAATTTATAAAACAATAGTTTTAATCAAGTATTAGTTAATAGTTAGTTAATAGTTAGTTGTTTAGTTAGTAGTTAGTTGTTGAGTACGGGTAACAATCAGTGCTTTTATATATTTGAAAGGTCGAGTATTCAGGCCGACAATGATTGATTACCTAAATTCCTCCCGGCATTTACAAGGCCGGGAGGTTATTCCTGCATTTTTAGAAACAATAATAACACTCGTAAAAGGAATGAATTTAAATCTTCGCGTCATACTTTCATTATTCACTTTATCCTTGCTCTTCGCAAGTTGCCATAATTTTTTTAACAGGGCTAACGGATCTGTAGAATTCATTCCATACCAGGGTGCTCAACCAGGTTTGGTTTCCGGGATATCAAATATGCCCTCGGATTCAATACCTCAATTCAGGCATGCCTTTTTTATAAATGATACAATAATTGGAATTATAATTGATGCACAACACGTGGCCAGAAGCAGTATATCACCCTACACGATGCAACCAAATGATTCTATTATCTTGGTAGGGCCAAAGGTGCCAAAAAGAATTGCCAAAATTTGCGGTATTCATGAACCGCTTCATCCAAATAGCAAGGATTCACTTATCCCGGTCTTACGTTATGTATATAGAAACAATAAACCATTAGGCTGGATTGTAGGAAATGATTACAAACAATATTGGCCAGTAGAAGAAACACGCGGCATGAAGCTTGACACCTCTGCCATTGCTAATATTAACAATATTATCTTAACCTCTGAAAACGATAAAAACTATTTATCAAGGGTGCATCCGAAAACGATTTACAGGAAAACAAAACCTCATGTTTCTGCTCGTGTTGGGCCAAAATATGAACATACATTCGGGCAGCGGCATACCCTGTACCTGGTCTTGCCCAAAGCCGTTCAAAACCAGAAATCTTATGAAGTCATTTTTCAGGATAAACTGGATTATTTAGGAAAGTTGGGCATTGAAGCTGATATGAAAGAGTTGAGGTCCGAAGCGATCCACGTGAGCCAGCCAGGGTATCATACACTTCAATCTCCAAAACATGCTTATTTATCTGCTTGGTTGGGAGATGGAGGAAGTCTTTCATACCCGGTTGGTTCTTCATTTTATATTTTAACAAAAAGAACAAACAAGATAAAATACGAAGGCAAAATATCCTTGTCCTCTAGCGCGGGGACAATTTATTTTGGTGAACAGTTTGGCCCGGGTGATTACAACCGGACGAATGTTTACAGGCTTAATTTTTCTGGTTTTAATGACCGCGGTGAGTACAAAATTCACATTCCTTCAGTTGGGGTTTCTTTCCCCTTTTCAATTAATGATGATATTTTTAAAGAAGCTTTCAAGCTACAAATGAAAGGTTTTTATCATCAGCGAAGCGGTATTAAACTTGAGCCGCCGTACACCTCATATTTACGTCCAAGGAATCAGCACCCTGGTGATGGGGTTAAGATATACGCGTGCAATAAAGAAACATTTTTTAGTGATTCGTATAGCCCGGAAAAAACTTATATTAATCCATTTAAACGAATCGCGAACAGCATAATCCTTGATTCCACGATATCTGATGCCTGGGGTGGCTGGATGGATGCAACTGATTACGACAGAAGATACCTTCACTTTCAAACGGTGCACGGCTTAATAGATACATACGAAACAGATAAACAGTATTTTAGCAATTTTAAGTTAAATATTCCCGAATCGATCAATGAAATACCCGATATTATTGATGAAGCCACGTGGGGGTTAGATTTATTTCTTAGAACACAAGCTGAAGACGGTGAAATTGCTTATGGTATTGAATCTGTTGCTCATCCCAGTGCTGGTGAAACAAGCTGGAATGAATCCCTGCCATTGGCCTTAGTTCCTGGATGTCCAGGGATAGCATATAAATATGCAGCCGTAGCATCCAGGGTAAGCAAGATCCTTCGAGAGTATGACAAAGACAAAGCAAATGAATACTTAACAAGTGCCCGTAAAGCCATAGAATGGGCCGATGCAAACATTAATAACCCCTTGTATAAAAACGCATTGCCCATGGATACCTGGTTTTTTACAGATACCTATGCCTTCATGTATGAAGCAACCGGGGAAAGCAAATGGAGAAAGAAGTTCATTAATTCGTTTAACCGCTTGAATAAAGATAATAATTTCTTAATAAACGAGCAATCTTTCAAAGGGCTATACAAATACACGAAACTCGTGTATTCAGACGATTTGATAGCCAGCGCGATAAATAAAATGATCCTAGACAAAGCTGAATCATTACTTAGCTTATCAGGAAAACTTGCTTATGGCGAATATGAAGATTTTAAATATAATTGTTGGATTTCTATTCTTTATAATTCTCCTATATTGGTTGCAGCTTATGATATAACCGGAAGTGAAAAATATATTGAAAATATGGTAAAAGCAGGGCATTATGGCATGGGGGCAAACCCTTTAAACACTACATTTACTACAGGACTGGGTAAACGTTTTACCTATCAATGGGACGATGAGGCTCTTTTTACAAATACGCCATTTGCAACTGGTATTCCAGTATACGGGCCATTCCCGTATTACACGGACAAAGAATTACCTGATAGCGATTTTTTTTGGGATAAAAAGAAAGTGCAGTTATATTGGAGTACGATTTATCCATCTATAGATAATTGGCCCATGCGCGAAACATATTTCGAGTTAATGAGAATTCCGGCAATGAACGAGTTTACGGTAATGCAAAACATGGCCGACCAAGCGTTTAGGTGGGGTTTTCTGTCTCAATATTATCATGATAAAGATCTTTAGCTTTATATTAGCTTTTTATTAAAATAAAAAACAGGCAATATACATTGAAATAACCTTGATATTACAAACACGAAAATTCTTTAAAATGGCAGAAAAATTAAAAACACAAAAAAAACCCGTTCCCAAACTTATCGTTTTATTTTTTCTTCTTGCTGTCCCTGTTTTTGGACAGAATGGTGGGCCTTCCTACCAAGAACTAAAAAATGACCTTATCAGGGGATGGAATACTTGGAGCAACTACAGCCTGGGGCAACATGTTTTGTTGCCTTCAGGGGCGACCATTAATTTTGGTTTATACAAAAAAGGCAGGACTAACGAAACGTACCTTAACAATTTTTTTGTAAACAAGAAAGCTGATGGTATAAACCAACCCATCGTTAGACCAGGATACCATACTTATTCGGGTGATTATACTGAATTAGATATACTGTTCAGGGGTGATGAAATAAAATTAGAAACAGCCGCTTATGGCGATGAATTCTATATGCTGGCCACCCCCTTGGCAAAAGATTCTGTATTTGATATTTTGGCAACCTTTGAAGCTGGTATAGCCTGGAATATGCAAGGCAGTGTTAAACGAAATAACAACAGCCTTGAAATCAATACCCCGCGTAAAAAAATGCTGTTTAGATCGACAGGCCCAGTAATCAATACCCAATACGTTAATTGTATTTCCCCCAACCTCTCTGTATCTATAGGTGCAAAACCTGTTGGGCTAACGAACACGGATGCTTCACTGGAAAAGATAAAGGCCAAAATTGAAGCAAAACGTTCGATGTATGAAGATAAAATTGAAACATATGGGGATTTATCTGATGTTTACGCGGGTATGTCCTCTTGTTTAGCCTGGAATACTATTTATGACATAATCCATAATCGCGTGATTACCACTGTAGACCGGACTTGGAATATTATCAGGGGCGGATATGTTTTTTTCGGCTGGGATAATTTTTTTATGGCTCAAATGTTAGGCCTTGATAATAAAGAACTGGCCATGTCTAACGCCATTGAAGCATTAAATGAAGCCACGGAAGAAGGCTTTGTCAGCAACCTTAGCCAGGCAAATGGCCGAAAGGCATGGGACAGGTCACAACCACCCGTGGGCAGTATGATGTGCTGGGAGGTATATAAAAAACATCCTGAAAGATGGTTCTTGGAAGAGGTGTATTTCAAATTATTAAAGTGGAACCAATGGTGGATGAAAGCACGCTTAAACGGTGATTTATTATCATG
>CAZKIR010000138.1:5112-9398 GCA_964552835.1 uncultured Bacteroidales bacterium | reverse complement strand
TAATGGCCAAGGTGGCCGGGAGGATAAAATCTGAAAATATGGTGGTGTTCATCTTACTGAATTCAAAAATTTATGGCCCAGGCTATTAAAACCTGCCCACGCGGTTTGTATCTAATTGATTTTGATGATTTTTAATATTCAATCGTGTAAAAATTCAAGAAATCAAATATAATTAAAATTAACGCGTGAAAAATATGCTGTAAAGTATATTTTATGGAGTTTAGTCTTTAAAATGATAATACTGGAATTCTTTGGTAAAATATTTATCTTTACACCAGTTTCCGGGTAAAAAATCTGATTGAACCGGTAACCGCTCAATTGAGGTTTTAATATGGAATACTTATATTGACACTCGTTTGTTGGCAAGATATTTTGTTAAAATATAAAAATAAAAATCATGCGTACAAGATTTTATTTTTTACTAGTTGCATGCCTGGCAATGTCCATTCCCTTTGTCAAAGGGCAATATGTTCAAAACCAAGTCATCACGATGGATTTTGAACTACAACCCACCCGTGAAACGGCCAGTGAGAACCCTTTTTTGGACTATCGCTTGCAAATCAAATTTTTACATGATGAAAGTACATACCAAGTTCCCGGGTACTATGCTGCTGACGGTGATGCGGCAAACACCGGGGCGGCTGAAGGGGGCACTTGGAGGGTAAAGTTTACCCCTCCTTTAGCAGGTGAATGGACCTATAAAGTTTCTTTTCAAAAAGGAAAAGGCATAGCGATAGATGAAGACCCTTATAGTGGCGTTCCCGTGAAAGGGCACCATGGGAAAACCGGCACGTTGAGCGTTGCAAAACCAGGCAAAGGTGCCCGGGGCTTCTCTAAAACCGGCCACCTTATGTACAATGATAGCCGGTACTTGTACACGCATAACGGTGCACCGGTATTAATTTATGGCACCAACTCGCCCGAGAACTTTTTGGCCTACAAGGATATTGATGGTACTTACAATATAGACCCGGACCGGGATTACATTAAAACCTGGAAACCCCATGTAAACGATTGGAACCAGGGAGACCCTATCTGGAAAAACGGCAAGGGCAAGGGAATAATCGGGGCTTTAAATTATTTAGCCTCGAAAAACATGAACGCGATTTACCTGTTGACCCTTAATATCGATGGGGATGCCCGCGATGTGTGGCCTTTCCTGAGCCACCGGCGCGAAGATTTTAAAAGGTACGACGTGAGCAAGCTGGCACAATGGGACATAATTTTTAGCCATGCTGAAAAGCTGGGGATCGTTATGGAAATTATCACCCAGGAACAAGAAAACCAATTGTTGCTTGATGATGGGTATACAAACTGTGAACGTAAGCTCTATTACCGGGAATTAATAGCCCGGTTTTCATACCATAAAAATATTATTTGGAATATCGGGGAAGAAAACGGCTACAGCAAAAGCTATCCCCACGGGCAAAACGACCAACAACGGTATGCCATGATACGGTACATCAAGGAAAATGATCCCTACAAGCACCCCGTGCTCATGCATACCTATCCCTATGAAAAAGAGAGGGAAACCATTGCCAGCAGTTTGCTAAGATTTCCCATGTTTGATGGTTTGTCGATGCAAATAGGTGACATAAACCATACACATCATGATATCTTGAAGTGGGTTAATTTAACTGAAAAACGCCGGCCATGGATTATGTTGATGGACGAAATTGGCCCATGGCACACGGGCACCCAACCCGATTCATTAAACCCGCTCCATGATAAAATCCGTTCTAAGGTATTATGGCCCTCCCTTCTGGCCGGTGCATCAGGGATACAATGGTATTTTGGTTGGTTTACACCACCGCATGACCTGAACGCGGAAGATCTAAGGAGCCGTGAAAAGATGTGGGAACAAACTGCCCACGCCCGGCAATTTTTTGACAAAATACATTTTGTTGAGATGCAAGCAACAAGCTGGGCCGTATCCAAGGGCGATAATTACTGTTTCAGCAAACCTGGTGCGCGATACGTGATATACTTACCGTATGGCGGGACCACGAACCTGGACCTAAGAAAAGAAAAAGGGGGCTATACCATTTCTTGGTTTAACCCGAGAGAGGGGGGCAAACTGCAAAAAGGAACGAAAAAAACTGTCGAGGGTGGCCAATGGGTAAATATTGGCCATGCCCCGGATGATGTATACAAAGATTGGGTAGTGCTCGTGGAAAAATAAGTGCCCACGCGTCAGGTTTATTTTTTTACTATCCTTCTCCTGCACGGTTTTCATGCATTTACAAGGGGTGTAACAATAAGGTCTGTCCCTATCAATCCTTGTAGGAAATATCCATGTATTGTTACATTATTACATCAATTGTAGAGGAAAAAATTCATATCATTGTCATCTGTTTTTTCGATTAACGCACCTATTTCGTGTATTTATGGATTATAAAGAAAAAGATAGATACAATAGAAAAGCAAGGCTCTTTTTTTTTATAGAAATAGCCGTGCTATTTTTGCTTGTTAGTGCAATATTGTTTCTTTTTTCTATATTGGCCTTTTAAAAAGAATTGTTATGAAACCTAATGCCCTGTTTTTTATATTGATTTTCCTGGTTTTGTTAAATCATTTACACGCGCGCCAAGGAAAAGACCATGAACAGTATATCAAGATAATCAAAAAACACGTGTACCAGGACTACAAGGGTATGTACCGCGAACCTGCCGGGGCTTTGGTCCATCCATTTATCGTGCCGGGCAGTCAACAATACAGTAACATCTTGTGGGACTGGGATTCGTGGCTGACCAATGTCGCCCTGAGGCAGATTCTTGAAGATGTTGGCAATGAAAAAGATAAACAAGAAGCCTTGAAATACGAGCAGGGTTGCGTGATGAACTATCTTGAATTCGGGGGAAAGCAGGGTTGGATCCCGATTTGGATTCATGAGGACATGGCACAAAAAAGACCTGAAGATATATATGCAACGAACATGCATAAACCCTGTTTGGCGCAACATGCAGCCTTTATAACGCAAATGCAAAATGGCGATGCAGAATGGATTCGTGAAAAATTTTACCATCTCCAAATGTTCGTGAACAATTATTTAAACCATCACAGGCACAGGATGTCTGGCTTGTTTTTTTGGCAAGACGACGTAGCCATTGGCGTTGACAATGACCCAACTACTTTTTTCAGGCCTCCAGGGAGTTCGGGGTCAATATATCTTAATTCGCTAATGTATAAGGAATTAAAAGCAACAGCTTACCTGGCCAGGCAATTAAACCTGGATGAAATCGCGAAAGCTTATGAAAAGGATGTAGCAGGCCTGAAACAAGCCATACGGGAAAATTGTTGGGATGAGTGGCTCGGTTTTTACTACAGCGTGGATTTTAACCTGTTGCCATTCCAGGATGAAGAACGATGGACCAAGCATAGCGGCTTTCCCAGGACCTACAATAACCTGATCATGCGCATAGGGGTTTGGAGCGGGTTCCTTGCCATGTGGGCTGAAATTGCTACCCCCGCCCAAGCAGAAAGAATGGTACTAGAACATTTTCATGATACGTCAACATTCAATGCCCCTTATGGCATCCGCACCTTGTCAAAACAAGAAAAAATGTACAATGTAAGGGCCTCGAGAAATCCTTCGCTTTGGACAGGGCCTATCTGGGGCGTCTCTAATTACCTTGTTTTTAAGGGATTGCTTAACTATGGCTATGAAGAAGAAGCCCGGGAAATGGCCCTGGAAACGATAACCCTTTTTGGCAGGGACCTTGAACGGTTTGGCGGATTGCATGAATATTACCTGCCCGAGAACGGCGAACCCGTGTTAAACAAGGGGTTTCAAAACTGGAATTACCTCGTGATGAACATGATCGCGTGGATAGAACAAAGGGATAGGATAAATGAATTTTAGTATCTGCCAGTTAAATCAAATGACATGCAGTACGCTCTTGATTCCCTAACACAATTTACCAAAAAAGCTGTTGCCCCGTTTTTTATTTTATTGGCATTCATCTCGTGCAACAAAACCAAAGAAACCCGGCCACCGAATGTCATCCTGTTTTTGGCCGATGATCTCGGTTACGGGGATTTGTCCTGCTATGGCAGCCACGAGATAGAAACGCCAAACATTGATAGGTTGGCAAATAACGGGGTTAAACTCGGGAATTTCTATGCCGGATCAGCCGTTTGCACCCCATCAAGGGTATCCCTCCTAACCGGGAAATTTCCCATCCGGTATGATGTAAGAAGGCATTTTTCTGACATAACCAATGAAAACCTTCCTGTTACAGAGAATAATCTGGTATTCATGTTCAAGGATAAGGGATATCAATGTG
>CAZKIR010000138.1:0-5102 GCA_964552835.1 uncultured Bacteroidales bacterium | reverse complement strand
AACATGAATGCAAGGCAAGAATGAACAGTGAAAAAAACATTAACCCGGGCCCCCTGCAACATGGTTTTGACCATTATCTCGCTTCCATTGAAGATACCATCCGGGGCACGCTACATAATGAAAAGATGCTCTACAGGAAAGGCGGAGAATACCTGGTACGAAATGATAAACGCGTTCCTCCTGTAAAAAAACACTGGACTGACATAAAAGTGGACGAAACCATTTCGCTGATAAAGAAATACCACGCTTCTTCCCGGCCTTTTTTTCTTAATGTATGGTTTGACGTGCCCCATACCCCCTATGAACCAGCTCCCGGACCTTTCCATAAAATGTACACGGATAGAGGTTTTGAAGGGGACAAAGCCTGCTATTGCTCCATGGTTTCGCACATGGACCAAGGCGTGGGAAAAATCGTGCAAATGGTAAAAGAATTAGGCATACGTGATAATACCGTGATTATTTTTTCCTCTGATAATGGCCCTTCTTATATTGGCAGCACGGGGTATTTTACAGGCGGGAAAGCCGACCTCCATGACGGGGGCATACATGTGCCTTTTATCATTTCATGGCCTGACAAGTTACAAAAGAATGCCGTACGAAACGATATGCTGGCCTCGAACGTGGACATATTGCCAACCCTCGCGGAAATAGCCGGGGCTAACCCACTAGATTATTCTTTTGATGGCATTTCCCTGTTGCCATACCTTATGGGAAATAAGGAATTTGCTAACAGGCCGCCCCTGTTTTTTCAACTGGACCTATACATGTGGTACCCGCAACCAGGTAAAAAGCCCAAACCCTATGCCACCAGCGCGATCATTGACGGGAAGTATAAATTATTATTGGATAGTATTGAACCAGTGGCCTTGTATGATATTAAAAGCGACCCGTCAGAAATGAATAATTTATTAAAAGATGCGATAGATATAACCAATAGTTTGCAAAATAAAGCGATTCAATACCTTAGTTCAAAACGAGAAACAATAGTCTCCAAAAAATAATTATTAACTATAAAATTGAAATAAATGAATTCAATAAAATTTTTCAATTTGCGGAAAGTAATGGCATGTATTATCCTTTTTTCCCTTTTGTTTTTGGTTACATGCAAAAAGAATAAAAAACAACCACGGCCCAACATATTATTTATTCTAACAGATGATCAGGGATACGGCGATTTTAGCTGTTTTGGAAATAATATAGTCAACACTCCCAATCTTGATAGTTTATATAAAGAAAGCACATGTTTTACTCGTTATATCATGAATACAGTTTCTGCGCCAACCAGGGCTTCCTTAATGACTGGCAGGTATAATTACAGGATGGGCGTTTGGGACACGTGGCATGGTGGAGTGAATATGCGGACTGAAGAAGTTACTATTGCCGAAGCATTGCGCGATGCCGGATACCATACTGGTTTTTTTGGTAAATGGCATTTAGGTTACGACTACCCTTTCAGGCCTATTGACCAAGGCTTTACGGAAACGTATGAATGGGACGTTTTTCCTAATGGTAACTGGGGAAGCAGGGTTGATCCATATATGAAAAGAAACGGAAAACCTGGTATTCAGCATCAGGGTTTTTTAACTGACCTGATCATTGATAATGCCATTGAATACATTGAAAACCAATCAAAAACCGGGCAGCCTTTTTTTGCTTATGTAGCCACCTTTTTACCTCATATTTGGGGAGGTGTTCAGGTGCCTGAAAAATATATTGAGCCTTTCAGGGAAAACGACACGCTTATAGATTATAACCGCGAAATATATGGCATGGTTGAAAAGACTGATGAATGTATTGGCCGGTTACTACAAAAATTGAAAGAATTAGGCCTTGATAAAAACACGGTAGTCGTTTTTTCTTCTGACAATGGCCCGCAAATATGGAAACAACCCCGCCATAATATGGGTTTACGCGGGGCAAAAACCACCTCTTACGAGGGAGGAATAAGATTGCCCTGTTTTTTTCGATGGCCGGGACAATTTGAAGCAGGAAAAAGCATTGACCAGATGGCTGCCCATGTTGATATGATGCCTACCATATTAGACATTTGCGGTGTGCCCCATCCTGCTGGTGTCAATTTTGACGGTAAAAGCTTGTTGCCTTTATTAAAACAAGAAAATGCCAACATGCAGGAACGTTATATTATGGGACAATTCCATCGCGAGATATATTTTGATCAATCACAAATATGGCAAAATTCTTTTATTCGCGGGCAAAAGTATAAATTGGTCAATGGCAAAGAACTATTCCAAATAAATATAGACCCTTATGAAGAGAATAATATTGCAGAAACAAATCCCGATATAGTAAAAACCCTAAGATCAAAGTACAAAGAATGGTTCGCGGATGTAACAAGCAAAACCGGTTTTGTTACAGCGCCAGTAATCATTGGCACGCCACATCAACAATTTTTTACGTTAAATAATATACATAAACCACCGGGAGGCTGGCCTGTACATTTTACGACCAAAGGGCCTTACAAATTTACAGTTGGAGGGTTGAGCGAAAATATAAGCAAAGCAGATGCTACATTATATATTAAATTAAACGATAACATAGTAAGAGAAGCATCTATAAAGGAATTCAATGATATGGTATTTGACTCGGTCGTTGTTCAAAAAGGTAAGTATATTTTGTCTGTTGAAATAAAAGAAAATAATGATGGCAAAGTAAAGGATCAACCTGGTTATAATTTTGTTCGTATAGAAAATAAGATACAATAAGTTTTATCAATAAATAATATAGGCAATGAGTACATCAAAAAAGTTATACATTTTCGCGATTTTAATGGGTTTATTTTCTTGCCAGGATAATAAAAACATACCCGTGAAACTATACCAGATGGCCGAAGAGTCGATGGTATATAACGGGGAATTTGACAACCCCTTCACCGATGTTGAATTGCGTTTAGAGGTGGTTGCCCCGGAAGGAAGGCAAAAAGGAAAAGAATTCCGCTGGTTCGGATTTTATGATGGGGACGGAAAAGGCAACCAGGAAGGAAATACCTGGAAATTCAGGATATTGTTTGATCAACCCGGGAAATGGCAAGTGCGGGCAGGTTTTTATGAACCCGGGCCAGGGGAATTGATAGGCCAGACAAAAACCTTTACCTACCAGGTAAGCCGGGAAAAATACAAAGGAGAAAATGGGCATGTGCGGATTGCCAAAGAAAACCCCTCGCGTTTCGAGTACGACGATGGTACACCATGGATACCCTTTCCGATACATTCATCCACTTTGATTGACATGGACACCAGTTCTGCCTACCGATGGATTGATAAACATAAAGAAGCTGGTGTGGATGCGCTTACAGTTCGTTTTCATGCTGAGGGCCAAAAATTTGGATTTATTGAAAAATCACATTATCACTTTTTATCGCCTGAAGGAAAACGTGTTTTTAAATGGCCGGAGAGCAATAATGGCAGTGTGGATGCAGACACGCTATTTGATTACAGCCGGTTTGATGTTCAATCATGGCAACATAACGAGAAAATCATCGAGTATGCCAGGGACCGTGATGTTAATCTATCCATCTGGTTTGGTATAAGCGGTATAAACCGGCAATACAAAAGTTATGGGCCCAAGGACTACCCGAATGATACAACACTTGGTGAGCAACAAAAATTATTTATCAAATACTTTCTGGCACGCTGGGCGCCTTACATCAATTGGTGGCATTGGACCATCGACAGTGAATATGAAGAAACCGGTCAGGGTTCACGTGCACGCGTAAGAACTTATGCAAGCTATATGCGCGAATTAAACCCGTGGAAAACACTACTCACAACCCATGTGTTGCGGGACTGGTCTCTCAAACTTGCCCCGGAATTTGATTTTGCGACCCTGCAACGTCGGGTTATTGATTCGGATGTTGGTGTGGTTGATTGCGCCTCGTTTATTACACAAAACAACATGTATAACATGCCCGTGTATAATTCTGAAGGCGTTTGGGTTTTAGAAACGGCCAACCGTACCCGCATGGCTACCCTGGCCCATCTTTTTGCCGGGGGTTATAGCCATGTGGCCCATTTTGGGAACCCAAACCCCGTGACCGGGAAAAAGGAACATGGTTCATGGATAACAATATGGGAAAACGAGGATTACAGGCACAAACAAGATGCCGTGGCCCTGGGAAAATTAAACAAGTTTTTTAACGAGGGGCCGGGGCAAAAAATACACCGTTGTTTATCAAATAACCGCATCATCGAGCCCGAAGGGGAAGATCACGCTCTATGCCTTGAAGACCCGGGCCGCCAGTATTTTGTATGGCTTCCTGGTGGCGGGGAATGTAAGCTTGACCTGGCCAGTTATCAGGATACCTTCCTGGTTTCCACCTGGAAAGGCAATAACTTGGTATTCCCGATAGCGAAAGACACGGTTTCCGGGGGGCGTACCGTCCGCCTTGAAGCACCAAGGAAGGGGTTCGGGCACGATTATATCTTCTCGTTAACCAATAAAAGCCATAAAAACCCGATCATCCAGATGCTTACGAGAACGCTACAAAAAGCGGTTTTAAACAAGTATTATCATGCATCTATTGATATCCGGGATGCCACAGAAAATGTGACCTGGGAATTTGACGGAGAATTGCCGGAAGGGCTTGCCTTTCAAAACGGTGTTATCGAGGGGGTGCCTGCTGATAGCGGGGAATTTGCTTTTCAGGTAAAGGCCAAAGATGAAACAGGTATTTCCGAAAAGCATTATACCCTTACGGTTTTGCCCAAGGATGCCCCTGATCCATTAATTTACTGGGCCGGTCTGAGCAAAAATAAAAACAAGCCGGGCTATACCGTGTATTGGTTTACTGATATGCCCGCGAGCAGCAGGGTTCAATGGGGCACGGAAAAAGGCCAGTATACAGGAGAAAGTGGCGTGGTTGAGCGAAATGTTACAAAACATGAAGTAATCATTGAAAAGCTTCCCAAGCAAGCAGACGTTCTTTATGTTTTAATTATAACGGCCACCGAAGACGGTAGGACCAGTTTGCACGAGGCATCGTATGATTTGGATAACATGTGATTCTTCGCGCCGGGAGTTAAAAGATATAACCGGCCTTTTCTCATTTACTGGGAAAAAACAAAATAAATAATACAGGGATTTTC
>CAZKIR010000137.1:0-9422 GCA_964552835.1 uncultured Bacteroidales bacterium | reverse complement strand
AAAAACTAATTTGCGATTTATAATCGTCTAAAATGATAATTTACTGAGGTCTGAAAATATACTAGCCGGGAAAAAACCAATATCCAGCTCCATTTGCAGGAGGAGCTAATGAAAAATGCTTAATTTTTCGATGGCGATAGAAGGAAACCCTCCACATTCAACATCCAACAAACAATTCAACCCTACACAACTCTCTCCCCCTAAGCCTTTACTAACCTGTTTGCCTGATCCACGATATCCTGGTCCGGGATGTCCCACATGCACTTGAAATGTTTCTTGGGGCACTTGGCACGGCCGTAACGGCTGCAGGGCCGGCATTTTAGTCCTTTTACCTCGAACATTATCGAATTTCTTCCTGCCATGTAGGGTTCCACGCCAAACTCGTGCGTGGTGGTCCCCCAGATAGAGAACACATCTTTTTCGCGGGCGGCGGCAATGTGCATCAAACCCGTGTCGTGAGAGATGACCAAGTGGCTTTGATCCAGCAAGGAGACTGATTGGTTCATGTTATATTTCCCGCAAGTATTGAGCACGTGTTGGCCGGAGGCTTTCGCGATGACCTCGCCCGTTTTTTTCTCGGCCGGCCCACCCAGCAAGAGGATGGGGTATTTTATGCCCGTGCAAATTTCAATGATTTTTTCCGGGGGCAAGCGCTTGGTAAAATGCATGGCACCAATCATGAAAGCTATATAGCCATACTGGAAAGGGGTTGGCAGGGTTTCCATTGGCACGTGGTCTTTATCAGGAATAAAATAATCCAGGCCTTTGCCGTCATTTTGCACGTCAAACAGCTCCACGGTTTTCATGATGCGGTCTACCACGTGCACCTTGGGCAGTATGTTTATACCGAACTGGTTTAGCAACCATTTTCGGAAGCTAATTTTGTTAAAAGTAAATGAAAGGATATTCAACCGCTTTTTAATACGAAAACTCCGGATATTGTTATGGAGATCGATAATGTAGTGAAATTGTTCTTTTTTCAGCGCGGCAATGGTTTTCCGCAGGTTCCTGTCAAATACATGGATTTTGTCGATGTATGGGTTTTCTTGTATGATGGGAAGGAATTTTCTTTTCACCAGGTAATGTACCTCGGCCCCTTCTACCTGGTTTTTAAGGCAACGCACCAGGGGCGTGGTCAACACTATATCCCCCATGGAACTCATCCGTATTACCAGGTATTTTGCTTTCATTTGCGTGCCTTTATCCGGTTCATGAACATCATCAGGTTCAGCCAGTAATCATTAAAACTATCGCTCTTGTTCCACAATGCCTTGGCCCCGTGATCGCCTTGGCCCTTACCGGGGTAGAAAAAGGTTAGGTGGGCATCGCTTATAGGTTCGGTAAATTCATTCACATATTTGTATTCTTCTCTCGAGGCAGCGATAAATACCGGTTTTTTCAAGTCTTTTATCGTTTTCTTGATGGAAAGGCTATCGCTAAAATAATTGCCCGGGCTAAAAGCTACTACCGACGAAATTTTAGGGTTGCCGGTGGCCAGGTAAAGGCTTAGCGAGGCCGAGAAAGAACTGCCAAACAAGATCATTTTCTTGTCCGAGTATTCTGCCACGTAAGCCATGGCCCCATGGATGTCTTTCATGCATTCTATCAATTCGGTAGAATATCCTTTTTTTTTGGCGCGCAAGGCGGTTTCGTTCCGAACGTAATTGGCCTCGTTACCCGCGCGAAGGTCTACGGCCAGGCAATTATAGCCCATTTTCATGATCTTGGGGGCAATATCCCGGTATTCGCCCCGGCTGTAACCATCCTGGTGCAATAAAACAACATAAGGATATTGGTTGTTTGCCAGGTATAAATCAGCTGTCACCACGAGTGAATCAGTTGCCCTGAACGTTACCGAGTGCTGGGCAAGCAGTGGGCTTGAAACAGAAAGCAAAGAAAAGTATATAATTGACAAATAATTCTTCATACCGATAGGGGCATCTGGGAATGGAACATGTTCAATTAATATCTAATCAACCAGGATAATAATCCTATTGTTTTTTACCTCGATCACGCCCCCTGAAATATCAAAATAATTTTTTTTTTGATCCGGGGCCACGATTTTAATTTTACCTTTCTCGAGGGTTGAAATGATAGGGGCATGATTTTTTAAGATTTCAAAAGACCCCTTCGTGCCGGGCACCTGAACGAGATCAACCTCGCCCGAGTATATTTTTTTTCCTGGTGTAATGATTTCTAGTTGCATGATATGATTTTTTCAAATCTTGTTCCTCTACTTTATTGGTTTTCAGAGAGTATTTTTTCTCCTTTTTCAATAGCTTGTTCTATTGTCCCTACCATCATGAAGGAGGATTCAGGGTACTTGTCTACTTCCCCGTCCATGATCATGTTAAAGCCTTTAATCGTATCATCGATTTCAACGAATACGCCGGGCATACCGGTAAATTGCTCGGCCACGTGGAAAGGTTGTGATAAGAAGCGTTGTGCCTTACGTGCCCGTTGTACCGCGCGTTTGTCGTCTTCTGAAAGTTCGTCCATGCCCAGGATAGCAATAATATCTTGAAGCTCCTTGTAATGTTGCAGGAGCTGTTTCAGCCGTTGGGCGGTATTGTAATGTTCATTACCAACCACCTCGGGACTAAGTATCCGGGAAGTGGAATCCAACGGGTCCACGGCAGGGTAAATGCCCAATTCTGAAATTTTCCGGCTTAGCACGGTGGTCGCGTCAAGGTGTGCAAAGGTTGTAGCGGGGGCGGGGTCGGTCAAATCGTCAGCCGGCACGTAAATGGCTTGCACTGAAGTGATAGACCCGTGTTTGGTGGAGGTAATGCGTTCTTGCAACTCGCCCATCTCGGAAGCCAGGGTAGGTTGGTAGCCCACGGCCGAGGGCATCCTTCCCAAAAGGGCGGATACCTCTGAACCTGCCTGGGTAAACCGGAAAATATTGTCCACGAAAAAGAGGATGTCGCGCCCGGCCCCTTTCTTGTCGCCATCGCGCAATGATTCGGCAATGGCCAGTCCAGAAAGGGCCACGGTGGAACGGGCTCCCGGGGGTTCGTTCATCTGGCCAAACACCAGGCTGATCATCGATTCACTAATGGCTTTTTCATCTACTTTTGATAAGTCCCATCCACCTTCTTCCATGTTTTTTTTAAATTCTTCGCCGTAGGTCATAACGCCCGATTCCAACATTTCGCGCAAGAGGTCGTTGCCCTCGCGGGTGCGTTCGCCCACCCCGGCAAACACCGACAGGCCATCGTGGGCTTTGGCCACGTTGTTTATCATTTCTTGTATGAGTACCGTTTTGCCCACGCCGGCACCGCCAAACAAACCAATTTTACCGCCCTTCAAGTAAGGTTCGATGAGATCGATTACTTTGATGCCGGTATATAGTACCTCGGCTTCCACGGATAAGTCTTCAAATCTCGGGGCCTTCCGGTGTACCGGGTAGCCATCTTTCTTGTCCAGTTCTTTTAATCCATCTATCGGGTTACCCGTCACGTTTAACAACCGACCGCGAATTTGCTGCCCCACGGGCATTTGGATCGAGGCACCGGTCGGCTTGACAAGCATTCCCCTTTTCAATCCATCTGTCCCGTCCATGGCAATGGCACGGACAGTTTTTTCGCCAATATGTTGTTGACATTCTACGACCAGGGTGTTGCCATCTCCCAGTTGTACCTCCATGGCATCGTGGATGTCCGGAAGGTCGGTTCCTTCCTTGTCAAAGCTTACATCAACTACTGGCCCGATGATTTGAACAATTTCTCCAATATTTTTAGCCATTTGTAAAAATTTTTTTAGAATTCACTTGCTCTATTCGCAACGACAAAGTTAATATTTTTATTCGTTTAATTTTTTACTTGCCGGGCAGGAGTTTTATCTTCCCCTGTTCTTTAGTTTTTCGCAAAACCCTAGTAACTGGGCTTTTCTCGCGTCATCAACTGTTAAGGACTGTATAAGTTCACCCGCGGTGTCAAAGTAAGGGTCAATTAATAACTTGATTTTTTCCAGGGCATTGTACTTGTCAAAGATTTTTTTGACTGCTGTAACCTTTTCTTCTCTAGTACATTGCTTGTTTTCAAGCCATTTTATCAATTGTTTACGATCATCCGGCCCCGAATGTTTTAAAACATGGATTAATAAATAAGTTTTTTTCCCTGCCATGATATCACCGCCTATTTTTTTCCCGAATGATTTGGTATCCCCATAGGTGTCTAACATGTCGTCTTGCAACTGAAACGCCATACCCAGGTTTATGCCCAGATCGTAAAGTTTATCCGTCTCCTTTTCGGGCGCTTGCACGGCCAAGGCTCCTGTTTTTAACGAACAAGCCAGTAAAACCGCAGTTTTTAGCCTGATCATGTGAAGGTATTGCCCTTCGCCCACGTCCAGGGTATTTTCAAAATCCATGTCGTATTGCTGGCCCTCGCAAACTTTTAACGCGGTATCGGTAAAGGTGTTTAATATATGTCTCGTGGTTTTGGCCGGGGCTGATAGCATGAGCCTGTATGCCAAAATGCACATGGCATCCCCGGATAAAATCGCCGTGTTAGGATCCCATTTCTCGTGTACCGTGGGCTTGTTACGCCGCAAGGGGGAGTTGTCCATGAGATCATCGTGCAACAAGGTGAAATTATGGAAAATTTCTAATCCCAAGGCCGGGGATAAAGCCGGGCTTACATCTTCTGAAAAAAGGTTCGCGGCCATCAGGGCAAGGGCTGGGCGTATCCTTTTCCCCCCGTTTTCCATGGTATATTTCACGGGCTGGTAAAGGTTTGCCGGTCCGTTAGGGATCAAGCCGTCTTGCAACCGGGCCTCGATCATTTTTTGACAATCGGTAAGGCTAAGCATTTTTTTTCTTTTAAAAATATCACCCGAAGGTAAAAATATTTTTTCTGGTAATAGTAAAGAAATGTAAATTTAAAAATTTGTTAATATTTACATATCATACTATTCATAATATTGTTGTTCTTTTGCTGCACTTTTTGTTATTCGGATTGTAAATTGAAAGGTGCTTTATATCCCTTGATCTTGGGCTTTATTAACATTCTTTCACGATAAACGGGGCTGGTTTCATGGCGATGATATTAAAAATATTAACTATTTTAGGTTCACTGGCCTTGTTCCTGTATGGCATGAAGCTTATGAGCGAGGCCTTGCAAAAAGAAACAGGCAACAGGTTGCGGAATGTTTTGTCCACGATTATTTCCAAACCATTTAAAGGCTTGCTCTCGGGTTTATTGATCACGGGCCTGGTCCAATCATCCAGCGCGGTTACCGTGATGATCGTCAGTTTTGTGAACGCGGGCATTATGTCCTTGTACGAATCCGTTGGCCTTATTTTTGGCGCGAACATTGGTACTACCATTACCAGTTGGTTTATCGCCTTGCTGGGCTTCAAGTTTAACATCGGGTTGCTTGCCATTCCAGCGATTGGCCTGGCCTTTCCTCTTATCTTCTCGCGTCGGAACCAGCGAAAATATATTGGGGAATTTATCGTGGGCCTGGCCATTATTTTTATTGGCCTTGAATACCTGAAAGATCACATCCCTGATATTAGTTCCAACCCTGAATTGTTAAAATTTTTATCGGCTTACACGGATCTAGGGTTTTTGTCGGTATTGCTGTTTTGTTTTATTGGCATGATTTTGACAGTCATTATCCAGAGCTCGTCCGCGGCCATCGCCTTAACACTGGTGATGACCTACAAGGGCTGGATTGGTTTTGACCTGGCCGCGGCCATGATACTTGGGGAAAACATTGGTACCACCGTTACGGCCAATTTCGCCGGCCTTATCGCCAATTCTACCGGGAAAAGGGCTGCCCGCGTGCATTTTTTGTTTAACCTGCTTGGGGTTAGCTGGGTTTTACTTATCTATCCTTATTTTTTACAGTTTATTGATTTTTTTTCCACGAGGATCACGGGCATGTCTGCTTTTGATAACGTGCAAGCCATGCCCATCGCCCTTTCCTTGTTCCATACCGTGTTTAACCTTGTCAATTCCTTGATTTTTATTTCTTTTATCCCCTTCCTGATCCGTTTGTCAAAATACCTGGTGAAGTGCCCTGACAGGGAAGAGGAAATTTTCAAGTTGAGCTATATTAACACGGGCCTTTTATCTACTTCCGAAATATCTATCTTGCAAGCCCGCCAGGAGATTCTCGTGTACGCGAAAAGGACCAAGAAAATGTTTTTCCTGGTAAAGTCCATGTTTCGTGAAAACCGTGACAATCATTTCGTGGATTTATACTATAAAATTAAACGGTATGAAGAAATTACCGATAAGATGGAGGTGGAAATTGCTACTTACCTTACCAAAATTTCGGAGGGGGAATTGAGCAAGATTGGTTCGGCCCGTATTAAAGCCATGCTCCGCATCGTTGATTTTATTGAAAACGTGGCCGATGTATGTTACAATATCTCGAAAACCTTGTACCGGAAAAAGATGGAAAAAATTTGGTTTACACAGGAAATGCGCGATAATATTAATCAAATATTTGGTTTGATGGACAAGGCTTTTTTCGAGATGATCGAGAACCTGGGACAAGACTATAATTTGGCTGATAGTGAGAAAGCAAGGGATATTGAAGGGCAAATAAATGAATTAAAAGAAAGCCTGAAAGCGGAACACCTTGAAAATGTTGAACAAGGTAGTTACAAGTACGAGGCCGGGGTAATATATAACGATATTTTTAGTCAATGCGAGCGCATGGGCGATTTCGTGTATTACGTGTCCGAAACCATCGAGGAATTTAAACAACTTCACGCGTCTGCTAAGCAGAAGTAAACCTGGGCGAGCTCGTGTAACCAGCTCATGTAATAAAATGAAAATCTTTTTTTTATTACCTGATAAAACAGGTGTGCATGATATTACCCTTCCAGCGCATTGGCACCGCTCATGATCTCGATAAGTTCATTGGTAATCGCGGCTTGCCTGGCCTTGTTATAGGATAAAGTAAGGTCTTGTATCATCTCTGTAGCGTTATCGGTGGCCTGGTGCATGGCAGTCATCCGGGCCCCGTGTTCAGAGGTAACGGAATCAAGCAGGCAGCGATAAAATTGAATTTTGAGGGATTTTGGCACCAGTTCTTCCACGATTTTTTGTTTGCCGGGCTCGAGGATATAATCATATTGAACGGGGCTATCTTTTTCTTCCTCGGGAGATTGAACAGGTAAAAATTGCTCGTGCACGATTTCTTGTATACCGGCATTTTTAAACTGGTTATAAATAATTTCGACCACGTCATATTCCCCCCCGGCAAATTGTTTCATGACATTTTTGATAATAGGCAGGGCTTTTTCATATTCCAGTTTGTCCATTAGTTCATTATCCTTGTAGATAAGTTTCACGCCCTTTTTTTGCAGTACATCGGCGCCTTTCCTGCCCAGGGCATATACATCTACTTTCCCGTTTTCGGCTAAACGCGCGTATTTTTCTTCCAGCCGTTGCATGGTAGCTTTCACGACATTCATGTTAAAACCACCGCATAAGCCTTTATTAGAGGTTACCGGGAATAGCAAAACCCGCTTGATTTCCCGTTGTTGCACGTAGGGGTTATCATTGGCCAGGTTCGTTGAGCTGCCCACGCTTTCCAGTATCTCCTGCAACTTATCCGCGTAAGGCCGCAGATCCAGGATGGTATCCTGGGCTTTCCGTAATTTAGAGGCCGCCACCATCTTCATGGCACTGGTAATTTGCCTCGTTGATTTCACGGAAGCGATACGGTTCCTTATTTCTTTTAAATTTGCCATACGAAAATGGTTTTGCTGTCTATGCTATTCTTTGTCTTTCCCTTTTTCCCGGGCAAATTTCCCGGCTGTTTCCTTGGCCGCTTTCTCCAAGGCCGAGGTAGTGGTATCGCCAAGTTTTCCTTTTTTTAGGTTTTCAAGGATATCCTCGTGTTTTAGTTCCATGTATTCGAGGAATTCGTTTTCAAATTCTTTCACCTTGTTGACGGGGATATTTTTTAATAATCCCTTGGTGCCACAATAAACTATGGCAATTTGTTTTTCCACGGGCATCGGAGCGTATTGCGCTTGTTTCAATATTTCCACGTTTTTTGCCCCCTTGTCAAGGATAGCGCAAGTTGATGCGTCCAGGTCGGAGCCAAACTTGGCGAAGGATTCCAGTTCGCGAAATTGAGCCTGGTCTGTTTTCAGGGTACCGGCAATTTTTTTCATGGATTTTATTTGCGCGGCGCCCCCTACCCGGCTTACCGATATGCCCACGTTAATGGCAGGGCGTACCCCGTTGTTGAAAAGGCCCGAGTCCAGGAAAATTTGCCCGTCGGTAATGGATATAACATTGGTTGGGATATATGCCGACACGTCCCCGGCCTGGGTCTCGATAATTGGCAAGGCCGTGAGGCTCCCGCCCCCTTTCACCATATCTTTGATGGAACCCGGTATATTGTTCATTTCCCGTGCTACCTCGTCTGATTCAATGATTTTGGCTGCCCGTTCGAGCAAGCGCGAGTGCAGGAAGAAAATATCGCCGGGATAGGCTTCCCTGCCCGGTGGACGGCGAAGCAGCAAGGAAATTTCCCGGTACGAAACGGCTTGCTTGGATAGATCATCGTATATGATGAGGGCAGATCGCCCGGTGTCCCTGAAAAATTCACCAATTGCAGCACCGGCAAAGGGCCCGTAGTATTGAAGGGCAGCTGGTTCGGAGGCAGAAGCTGCAATAACCACGGTGTATTCCATGGCGCCATGTTTCTCGAGGGTATTTACCACGTTGGCCACCGTTGAGCCTTTTTGCCCAACGGCCACGTAAATACAGTACACCGGTTCGCCTTTATTAAAAAATTCTTTCTGGTTGATGATCGTGTCTATCGCGATGGCGGTTTTTCCTGTTTGCCTGTCACCAATAATCAATTCCCGCTGGCCCCTTCCAATGGGTATCATCGAGTCAATGGCTTTTAGCCCGGTTTGTAATGGTTCGTTCACGGGTTGACGGTATATCACGCCGGGCGCCTTGCGTTCCATGGGCATCTCGTAGGTGTCCCCTTCAACAGGGCCTTTCCCGTCTACTGGTTCGCCCAGGGTATTGATGACCCTTCCTAACAAGCCCTCGCCTACCTGGATAGACGAAATAAGGCCGGTCCGTTTCACGGTATCCCCTTCTTTAATGCCAGAAGAGGGCCCCATTAACACGATCCCCACGTTGTCTTCTTCCAGGTTCAAGACAATGCCTTTTATCCCGTTTTCGAATTCTACCAGTTCACCCGCCTCCACGTTGGTTAAACCGTATGCCCTGGCAATCCCGTCGCCAACGGTCAATACCGTGCCCACTTCTTTCATCTCGATCTGGGCATCCAGGTTTTCAAGTTGTTTCTTGAGAACTTCTGATATTTCTCCGGGTTTAATATCTGCCATGTCTTTAATAATTTTTTATATCTTATCTTTATTGTTCTTTAATATTTCCTGTTGCCATTTCTGAAAGGGATTCCCTGAG